>JBDNDI010000060.1:0-10293 GCA_046719195.1 Spirochaetales bacterium
CTCCCCGGGGAGATAAGTTAATCGACCCCACCTTAGGCCCATCCGGTAAGCAGGAACGCTTAAACTGCTGGCTAAAGAACCTGCGCAGGAATACTCCTAACCACTCCTCTATCTGCGAGCCCATGTATTTTCCTCCGAAGGCTTTCTGAGCTAGAAAGGCTATTTTTTCTGGCGGTGCTCCATACCGGAGAAAATGGTACAGGAAAAAGTCATGCAATTCGTACGGGCCAATCAGTTCCTCGGTCTTCTGCCGGATCTTACCCTCTGCATCAGGGGGTAAAAGTTCTGGCGTAATAGGTGTAGCCAGAATCTGGTACAAGACATTCTTACTTTCTTCTTCAGCTAGATGATCCGCTACCCACTGCACTAAATAACGAACCAGAGTTTTAGGAATCCCACTGTTAACCCCGTACATGGACATATGGTCCCCGTTGTAGGTGCACCACCCTAGGGCTAATTCGGATAAATCCCCCGTACCTACCACAATACCCCCGTACTTGTTGGCTAAATCCATCAGAATCTGGGTACGTTCCCGGGCTTGCACATTCTCGTAGGTAGTGTCGTGCACCTCGGGGTCATGGCCTAAGTCCTGAAAGTGTTGTAAACAGGCAGACCGTATATCTATTTCTAGACTTTTCACTCCTAAGGAGGATATGAGCTTACAGGCATTTTGATAAGTAGTATCGGTGGTGCCAAAGCCAGGCATAGTTACCGCCAACACCTGGGTGCGGGGAAGGTGCAGTAAATCAAAGGTACGTATCGTAACCAAGAGAGCGAGGGTGGAATCTAATCCTCCGGAAATGCCGAGTACCGCTACGTTGCTTTTTGTATGCTCTATCCGTTTGGCCAGACCAGCGGTCTGAATTGAAAATATTTCTTCGCATCTTTCATCCCGCTCTTCGGGATTCGCAGGCACAAAAGGATGCGGGTCTATCCAGCGACTGAAGGTGGAAGGATTGAAAGCAACCTGCGACAGCGGGGTCGCTATTGCATTTTCCGAAGCCCTGGTACCCTGAATAACCTGGGAACCTAGAGAAGAAGGGACCCCTGAGGTAGGGTGGGTGGTAACCGCACCGCTGGTCTGAGTCCCGCCCGTAAGGACCTGAGCTTCCTGTAACGCTCTTTTTCGAATCCATTGCTGTCTTAAAAACGAGAACATTCCTTTTTTAGGTATTTCGATCTCTATCCGGCGGTAAGATTCCTGGAGGCGGTGAGAGTCCGGGTCTTTTAAGGAGATTCCGGGGGGTTCCCCACCATCCATAAAAGGAGTTAAAGTCCGGCGCTCGGCCCACAGACGATCTAAATCTACCTCCACTGCAGTAAGATGTAAGGTTCTTGCGAACCTGGGTCCCTCCGCCAACATCACACCGTTTTCCGCAATAAAGGTGGAACCACCAAATACTAGATCGGTGGTAGACTCGGTAACTCCACTACCCGCATACACATACGCAGCTACACATCGGCCGGACTGTACCCGTATCAAATCGCGTCTATATGCATGCTTCCCTACCACCTCATTACTAGCAGAAAGGTTGCAAAGAATTACAGCGCCTGACCGGGCAAGGTCTTCACTAGGCGGGTGAACGGCCCAGAGATCTTCGCAAATCTCTATTCCAAAGGTAAAAGTCGGGTTATCTTTTAGGCTAAACACCAGGTCCCAACCAAAAGGCACATCAACCCATCCCTCCATCTTACCTCTGTTACCCTTATCGGAAGTTCCTTTACCTCTTCTCCTCTTACCTGACCACCCTCCTAGGCGTACCTTAGCCCCTTGAGTCACTTTACCGGAGGTAAACCAACGCTCTTCGTAGAACTCCCGATAGTTGGGTAGGTATTGCTTAGGAACAATTCCCCAAATATGCCCCCCACAGATTACGGCTGCAGCATTGTACAAGCTATTCTCCATCGGAAGGGGAAGCCCCACAACCGCAATTAAAGAAAAGGAAGCGGTATGCTCTAATAGAGTTTGCAGGGCCTTTTCTGTTTCTTCCTGCAAAGTTTTTTGCTGAAAAAGATCTGCACAGGTATAACCAGTAAGGCATAACTCAGGCAGGACTAATAATCGTACCCCTCTAGCTTCTGCCTCTACCATTGCCTTATATATGAACTCTGCATTAGCCTGAGGGTTTGCAGGAATCACCGGTAAGGAGGCTGCTCCTATCCGGTAAAAGCCATATTGTTCAAAGTCACGGAAGGAGGGGGAACGGCTCATATACGTTTTTCTCTTAATAAAACTTCGATTTCTTCCCGTTTAGGAGCAGAAGGCTGCGCTCCTAGGCGGGTTACAGAAATAGCCGAAGCTGCCGAAGCAAACCGAACCGCCTCGGTTAAGTCCTTTCCCTCGGCCAAAGCTACAGCTAGGGTGCCACAGTACACATCGCCGGCAGCCGTAGAATCTACTGCCTTTACCGGAAACGCTTCGATATGGTTCACCTTCCCTTCGTACAGAAGGCTAGACCCTGCCTTACCCCGGGTTAAAATAATGGTTTCCGCCCCTAGAGCGTGTATCCGGTACAAAGCTTCCTCTACCTCTGCATTTTGTTCGGGAGGCTGCATTCCGGCTAAAAAGGCAGCCTCGGTTTCGTTTACCAACAGCAGATTTACCTGGGTAAACTGATCCATAAAAGGATAGGGATGGGCTGGGGCAAAGTTCCATACAATTCGTACTCCTCGGGAAACGGCTATCTCTATAGCTCTAGCGAGGGTCTTTGAGGGAATCTCATATTGGAGAAGAAGAAGGGCTGCATCCGTAAGCAAAGAATCAAGGACTTCTATATCCTCTACCGAAATAAGGGCATTAGCTCCTGGGTCCACCGCGATGCAATTGTTCCCTTGTGGATCAATAAAAATTAAAGCAGTACCACAAGAACTACCTTTTTTACGGATGATATAGGAAGTGTCAAGGCCATCCTTCTGAAAACTTTGATACATTTGCTCAGAAAAATTGTCAATGCCTAAGCTACACAGAAGGGTTACCCGTCCGCCTGCCCGGGCAGCTGCCACTGCCTGGTTAGCCCCTTTACCCCCAAAAGCCTGGGTAAACCGGTTCCCCACCACTGTCTCCCCTAAAGTGGGAAGGTGGGGAACCTGCATTATAAAATCGATATTGGCACTCCCTACTACCACTATGCGCGAAGTTGCCTTCTCCGCCATACTTCCCCCTAATTCCTTCTACGTAATGCCTAAGATTAACCTTGCTAAGCTAAAGTATATCATTAAACCCGTTACATCTACTATTGTGGTTAAGGCCGGGCTAGCTACCACCGCTGGGTCCATTTTAAAGATAGCTGCTACCATAGGTAAGATAGCACCGATAAGCGCGGAGGTAACCACCTGAATCCCAAGAGCTAGGGAGATGGCAAGTCCGATTCGCTCTAAAGTAAAACCCTGGGGAATTGTTGCATCCTGCGAAAGAAACATAACTTTTGCAAAGGTTAAAAGGATTAAGACTAGGGCTAACATACCGGATATTTTCAGTTCCTTGAATAATATTTTCATAAAGTCTTTGGGACCAATCTCCCGAAGGGCTAGAGCCCGTATAACCACCGTAGCGGTCTGGCTTCCTATATTGCCCCCTGTATCGGCCAGCATAGGCATATATAGAGCTAGAATCATTAATTGCGTAAGGAGATTTTCAAAAGAATGAATCACCGAACCTGAAACAAGACCTAAAATAGAGAGCAGTACAATCCACACAGCCCTCCGTCGGAAATGCTCAAAACTTGGGGTCTTTAAATATCCTACGGCTTCGTGAGAACCTCCAATGGCCATAAGTTTTTCCAAGTCCTCGGTCTGCTCCTGGGTAATAATATCCACTGCATCATCGTGGGTAATAATTCCCACCAACACTCCCTGTTCATCCACTACCGGCAAGGCAATCAGGTCGTACTTCTGGATGGTTCGGGCTGCCACTTCCTGATCCGTGTCGGCTCGAACCGAGATGACTTCCTCGTGCATAATGTCCTGCAACAAAGTCTTGGGATCGGATAGAATTAGGTCCCGCAGGCTGATAAACCCTATTAACCTTCGTTGGTCGTCGATTATGTAGGCATAATACACGGTTTCTTTGTTCAGGGCATCCCGGCGAATAGAGGCAATGGCTTCCTCTACGGTTTGGGTGGGCTTTAAGGTGAGGTACTCAGAGGTCATAACCGCACCTGCCGTTCCCTCCTTATATTGGAAGAGGCGACGAATATCTTCCCGTTCGGCATGAGCGATAGCAGAAAGGATAAGTTCCCGCTTTTCCTGGGGAAATCTTCGCAGGAGATCTACCCGGTCATCAGCGGCCATTTCGGAGATAATTAAGGCTAAATCTTTTCTAGAAATATAATTCGCTAGCTCTTCTTGAACTTCTTCGTCTAAACGGCTAAAGATGTTTGCCCGCATGTCAATGCTGAGAAGGGTAAGGATCTGCCAAATCTTAGAGATTTCTAGCCCTCCAAGCATTTCGGCGACTGTTTCAGGATGTTCTTCTTCGCAGAACTCTTTGATAGCCGGGTAGTCTTTGCGCTCAAGGAGTTCATCTAATTCGGGTTTTAGTAACAGTGATTTCATATGCCGCCTCCCATACAAGGATCTATTTAGCCCCCAGGGAGAACGGCCGACAGGTAGGAAACTAGAATACTTTGGCCGGAGAAATCTCCCTTAGGAGCTTGCTATCCCTAAGAGTTACACAATACCTTGTACTGCCTTCAACTTCCATCACTACTTAGAATAAAAGAAAGCTTTCCTCTGGTCAAGATAAAAGTCTTACGATACTATAGCAAATATGAGTTTAACCACAGTTAATCATGTTAAGCAAAAGTTAAGCAAGGGAGAAGTGAGCTTCGGTTCCTGGATGCAGGTAGGGCATCCTGCCGTAGCCGAAGTCCTTGCTCAGGTAGGCTTTGATTGGATAGCTCTCGACATGGAACACTCCGACACGAGCGTCCGGGATTTTACCGATGCAGCCCGAGGAATGGAAGGAACAAAGACCCTACCTCTTGCCCGCGTTCGGGAAAACGATACGCTGGCGATCCGGCAGGTTTTAGATAGTGGCGCCTGGGGAGTAATTGTTCCTCTTGTAAATTCTGCCGAAGAAGCCCTTCGGGCCGTGCAAGCTGCTAAGTTTCCTCCGGAAGGACACCGGGGAACTTCCTTTTTCCGAGCAAACAATTATGGAACCCGATTTGCCGCTTATATGGAACATGCCAACAAGGAAGTGCTCGTTATTCCCATGATAGAAACAAAGAAGGGGGTGGAAAACGTAGAACAGATCCTTTCCGTAGAAGGGGTAGATGGGGTGTTTATCGGTCCTTACGATCTGAGCCTCTCCTATGGCATTCCCGGAAATCTTACCGATCCTATTATGCAAACTGCCCGGAATAAGGTTTTGGCAGCATGCAAACGCTTAGGAAAAGCAGCGGGGATTCATGTAGTTCAGTCCGATGCTGCCTCTATTCACGCTACTTTAGCAGAAGGTTTTACGTTTGTAGCTCTCAGTATGGATACCCTGTTTCTAGATAGGGGAGCCCGGGAGGTGCTGAAGTGTGCTCAGACCTAACTAGGTCGGTTCCTATTGTTATTACCCAACAGGAGTATGAGAAGGGAAAACCCTTGTTTGATTCCTACACCCAGTACTTATGGGTGGTAACCTCTCCTTCCGAAGAAAAGGTAACCCAGGCTCTTCTCTCAAGTAAGGCAAATGTGGCGGTTCTCGGAACCGAGAAGTATAAAGACTCTCTATACTCCGCTCTTAAACGTAATGCGGAACATTCCCCCTTTGGCAAAGGCAAAGCGCTGATTATGCGGTATGGAGTAGGGTACGATGGGATTGAGGTAGACAGATGCAAAAAGGAAGGTATCTTTCTATGCATTACTCCCGGAGCCTTAGATACTTCGGTAGCGGAGCACACCCTTGCCTTAATGCTTTGCCTTGCTAGAAATATCCCTTATTGTCATGGGGAGTTTCTCCAGGGGAAATTTACCCGAAAAACCGGGTTTGAATTGGCAGGAAAAACCTTGGGGCTCGTAGGTTTTGGAAAGATTGCCCAGCGGGTGGCTCACCAGGCAGGGGCTGGATTTCAAATGAAGGTTCTTGCCTTTGGCCGCACTCCCTTAGAGGAAAAAGCTTCTGCAGAGGGATTAACCCCTGAAAAATATTTATCTGTGCATGGCATTGGGGGGTATTATTCCGACTTTCCTGCTTTTGCCCGGCAGCTTGACCTGGTTTCCCTCCATCTCCCCGTTACCCGGGAGACTTCCCCCTTTCTTACGGCTGAGCGGATTCAACAGTTTAAGCCGGGTACCTATTTGATCAACACAGGACGGGGAAAACTGGTAGATGAGATAGCTTTATATAAAGCTTTAGCATCCGGGCATTTGGCAGGAGCTGCCTTAGATGTATTTACTCAGGAGCCCTATGTACCGGTTTCCCCGGATAAGGATCTCCGCACCCTAGGCAATGTAGTATTAACCCCGCATATTGCTTCAGACACAAAAGAATCAAATCGGCGTATGCAGGAAATTATACTACAAAATATCGAAGCTTTTTTGCGGGGTACTTATAAGGCGCTTACATCGGTAATCCCGTAGGGCTAGGAAAGGAGGACTGTTCAACTCTCCTTTTCTTATTTACTAGAATATATCTAGGCCTAACCTCTTATCCTCTTACAGGATAGCCCCAGGCGGGTAGTAGACCCTACAGTTTATACAATCCCCCAGAGAAAACAGACCCTCAACGGCGGGCAAGATGCACGGTTTATATTTAATTTATTTATGGTTTAAAAGCTCGAGGAGCTGCTGTTTCAGGTCGGTTAAAGCCTGATTGTACTGCTCTTCTAATTTACCCATATGTTGGTTGTAAGCTTTGGCAAAATCCGGATCGGAATACGGATCGATTCGAACCGCTCGGCCCAACTGAGCGCTAAGCTCCTGCTCTTTTTTCCGGATTAAGGGGCCTAACTGTTTAGTTAAAGCTTCGTTAAGCCGCTTACGATCTTCTAAACAGTGTTTAAAAAATTGCGTAATCTGACTTTTCAGTACCTTTAGACTTCCTTTGTCAGGGTGAAATACCTCTAAGGCTTTTACCACCGCATCGAGCCGGGTAAGATCTCTGTCTTCTCTGGGAAGAACCAGATTGGAAAGTAGAACCTGAAAAAACCCTTCCCGAACAAAGGGTTGTTCCTCTTTCGAATATTCTTGGATCTTTTTTTGTATGTCCAAGGAAGGATCCGCAAAAAAGGAAGAGGCTAGTTTTTTCCCTTCTTCCCGTGCTGAGGCATTTCGAAGGGCAGTCTTGTCTCCTTTAATGCCTTCTGTTTTTTCCAACGCAATTTCTAATGCCGACTTAATGTGTGCCATACGATACTAAAATAACGATTTATTTCCCTAGGGGCAAGAGATCAATAGACGACAGGGAAAAAGCATTGTATGCTTTATATCTGAGGAGCATCTTAGTAATGCGGCGGTTAGTTCTTGTAAATCCTGTGGGAAGGAGAAGCGGCTACATGTTGAGCCGCTTCTCCCGCTTTCCTCCTTTAAGTCTTGCCTATGTAGCAGCGGTAACTCCCGAGTCCTGGGAGGTTTCGATTTTGGACGAAAACTTTGGTCCCGCACCCTTGGTTGAAGCAGATTTAGTGGGTATTACTGCTTTTACTAGTAACATTAACCGGGCTTACCAAATTGCCCATTCGTACAGGCAGCAGGGAGTACCGGTAGTTTTAGGGGGTATCCATGCCTCTATGCTTCCTCAGGAAGCTCTCCAGTATGTGGATTCTGTGGTGGTAGGCGAGGGAGAGGGAATCTGGCCCCAGGTTCTTTCAGACTTCGAGCAGGGAAAGCTTCAAAAAATATACAAGGGGCCTCTTTTAGATCTTTCCCGATTCGAGGTATTCCCCCGAAGGGATCTCCTTCACCCCGAATACTTGTGGAACTCACTCCAGACTTCCCGGGGTTGTCCCTTCGAATGTAGCTTCTGCTCTGTTTCTCGGTACATGGGAAAGGCTTACCGTCAGCGCCCGGTACCTTCAGTGTTAAAAGAGCTTTCCACCATTAAGGGGCCCTTTCTATTTTTTCTAGACGACAACCTCATCGGGTATTCCACCCAAAGCAGGCATAGGGCAATAGAACTATTTCGAGGTATGTTAGAAGAAGGGATTTATAAAACCTGGTGGATGCAGGCTTCTATCAATATAGCAGAAGATCCAGAGGTTTTAAAACTAGCCTCTCGCACCGGTTGTGCGTATGTGTTCATCGGCTTTGAGACCACCGATGCTTCTTCGCTAAAAGTTATGCGAAAAGGAGTAAACCTTCGTACTGGTGTACAAAACTATCATACAGTAGTACAGAAGCTGCATGAGGCAGGCATTGGAGTGCTAGGGGCTTTTATTTTAGGAAACGATGACGAAACCCCCCAGTACTAGGAAGAGTTAGCCCGGTTTATCGTATCTTCAGGAATCGATATGGTGCAGATAAGTATTCTAACTCCCCTTCCGGGAACCGAGCTTATGGAGCAACTTTCGGAGGAAGGAAGACTTCTTTACACCGACTTTCCTACAGACTGGGAAAAGTTCCGCTTTTCCTCCCTAACCCATCGACCCAAGGGAACCGAGATAGAGCACGTGTACATTGGCGATAACTACATAAAAAAACAACTCTACACTTTTCCTAGATACCCATGGCGCTTAATACGTTCCTTTTTCTGGATTCGGGACCCAAGTCGATCCTTTATTATGTATAAGCTAAACAATGCATTAAAACGAAGTTGGGAAAACTCACATTATCGAAAAACATATCCAGAAACATTTAGATTTTGAGGCGGGCTAAAGTAGGAAAATACAATACATCATGGAAAACGATCAGGAATTTTTACAGATAGAACTTAAAACTGAAGAATCAAAAGTATTAGAACAAGCTCAGAGCGCAGGTCTAAAAGAAGGAATGCAGGTAGCTGATCTGGGATGTGGCACAGGCATCACTTCTGCTCTTCTGCACCAACTTGTTGGCCTCAAAGGAGAGGTAGTGGGGGTGGATGGCTCAAGGGATAGGATCCGCCACGCTAGGGAACGGTATGGAACCAAGGGGTTAATCTTTGTACAACGCGACCTTCGTACCTCGCTTACAGATCTTGGTCCGTTCGATTTTGTGTGGGTGCGATGTCTATTGGAGTACTTTAAACAGGAGGCTTTTTCCTTAGTACAGAACCTTACTTCTGTATTAAAACCCGGTGGAATCCTATGCCTCTTAGACTTAGATCATAACTGTTTAAACCACTACGGGTTACCCCCTCGTTTAGAACAGGCTATATAGGAAGCCATATTCCAAATGGCACAACACTTAGACTTTGATCCTTACACAGGTCGCAATCCGTATTCTCATCTGTTTCGTTTTGGGTTTCAGGATATTTCTAGGCATGAGGAAGTCCACCATCTTATCTATGGTCCCTTGAAAAATACCGATGCGTTTAACTGGATTCGGAAAATCGAAGTACTCGCCCGGAAAATGGAGTTTCAACTAACCTGACACAACAACCCGAAAGAGTTTAAAGAAGATCTTATTCATTTCTTCGAAGATCCTGCCTGGCCTACCTACACTCTTTTAATTGCCTGTTGGGGCCGAGCATCAGGAAAATAATTGGCCACAGGCTGCGTACTTAGGTAAGGTTTCAAGGTTCGTATTCCGGTTATATAGGCAATGAAAGCATCCACTACCATAGGATCTAAGTGCCGGCCGCTTTCGTCCTTTAAGACCTGAATAGCTTGTTCAAAACTCATAGGCTCCCGATAATGCCGTTTGGAAGTAATAGCTTCAAAGAAGTCGGCTACTGCAATTATGCGGGCTCCGAGGGGAATCTCTTCTCCCTTTAGTCCCCGTGGATACCCAGAGCCGTCTACCCATTCATGGTGCGCTCCTGCAATAAGGGGTACTTCTTTAAAAATCCCTTCAAAATGAATGTTTCGCAAAATCTGTTCGGTTTTCTCTGCATGGGATTTAATTTCTTCCCGCTCTTTGGAGTTCAAGGGGCCCGGTTTCTTTAAAATAGAATCCCGGATACCGATTTTTCCGTAATCATGCAACTGGGAAGCTACTTTGATCATTTCGGTATACTCTCTAGAAAGCCCTAACTCCTGGCAAATACCTACGGCATAGGCCGTAACCTTTTCAGAATGACCAGCAGTCAGGAAATCACGGGCATCAATACTTGCGGCTAGGGTTTGCAATACCGATTGGAACTGCCGCTGCTGCGATTCGATCATCAAGGCATTATGGATGCTTATGCCGATTTCCGGGGCAATACCCATTAAAAGATTCAGG
>JBDNDI010000061.1:0-10244 GCA_046719195.1 Spirochaetales bacterium
TCTCCGAGAAGCAAAAATGGCAGATAATCTAGCTAGGGCTTCCAAGAACCGGTTATCATTAAAGGACATATTGGAATGTACTGCATTCTCTAAAATACTCACAGGCATAAGGGGGATTCGTTTCTGTAAGGCTTTGATAACCTTTTCGGCAAACGCTCCCTGAATAACTCCCGCAATCCTATCCGAATACGTATGCATTCCATCGGTTATATAGAGAAGATGGGCATTTTTTAATAATAGAGCTAACGACAGAATTCCTTTTATTTCTTCTTTACTCATTCGCAATCTTTGTACTTTGGTAATTTCAAAATGAATGTAACTTTTTCGTTCAAAGATTTCATCTATGTACCGATATATACCCCCCTGTTGAAGAGCCGTAAGAGGACCCGTAGAGCTCCGTCTGCCTTCAGGAGAACGTAAAATACTCTTTAGAAGCTCAAGAATCTGGGACTTTAGTTGCTCTTCGGGAATAGCTTGCTTCGTTAAAAAGGGAAGAAATGAAAAGGAAAGTTCTGACCGGACAAAATTTTCTAGGTACTGCCATAGTATCTGGTCGGTCAGTTGGGTTAGAGCTTCTATAATAACAGGTAAAAGGGTGGTCCAACTCTTACCCGGGAAATATTCTGCAGAAGTGAGGATAGGGGCTAATTGGGAAGCATGGGTAGAAAAGAGCTGGAGGATTTGTTCTTCCTTTTGCAAGGGGGTAAAGCCTTGCAGCATCGGATTGGAAAAAAGACGCGAAATAAAACCTTTTGCTTTCTCTACTTCCTGCTGCATGAACAAAGTATTCTCAAGAATTTTGATTTGCACAAGGGGGCAGAAGGGCATAATATAAGGGCGTGAGTGCTAAAACCCTGTGCTTTTTTGTCCTGATAGTTCTATTATCCTTATTTCCTTTCAGGCTTCTTGCCCAAACAGTAGGGTCACAAAAACAAGAGGAAGCGCCGGAAACCGTGTTCCAGACCAAAATAGGAGATGCGGAGGTAGATTTAAAATTAGAAGGGTTTTGGGATGCTTCCTTACAGGGTTCGTTAGGAGCCGCTTTTGTCCCGGGGAAAGGAGTTCAGTACCCGTCTGTATTTCCCGGTTTTCCCGATGGTCTCATTTACGATCAAAAACCTAACCTTCTACTTTCCCTCTGGTTAATGGAACGATATTTTTTTGAAACCTCTCTCCAGGAAAAGCGGGAGCTAAATACGTATGTCCTGGGTTACCAGGGTAAAGAAGGGGAACTCCTGCAATCCCTTCGGGCAGGCAATGCAGGCATTGAAATATCCCCCTATCCGTATATGGATTTTCCCGGAGGAAGCCGAAGTTCCCCGGGAATTGCTGCCCGGTTGCAAACCTCCAGAGCTCAGTATGAGTTCCTTCTCCGGTATGATCCTTCTCTTCCCGCCAAACGCACGTATGTGGGGAAAAATTTAGTAGAGGAAGTACGCATACCCCCTTCGCGGTATACTCAGGGACAATACTTCTATCTTCCCGATGAGGAAGTGGATACTTTAGAAGTGTACCTGGAAGATGCACAAGGCTCACTGTTAGGAGACGATGGTCGCAGGTATCGGAAAGCCACAGACTTTGATGCCTCTCTCTCCCGAACAGAAGGCACGGTTAGCCTTCAGAAAAGTTGGCCGGGTAGAGTACTAGCCTACTACGAAAAAGCGGGACAATCGGTAGGCTCTGCCTCTTTAGGAAAAAAAGCCCTTCCTTCTTTTGTGAAAAGCAGTCCAGGCTCTCCTTGGATGGTAGATCCTCTTGCCGAAGGAGAAGATTTCTCCTGGTTTCGCTCAGACTATCTTGGCGCTCCTATAAGTCGATTTAAAGTAACAGTAGGCGGAAAAGAGGCTTTACTATTGCATGATCCAGGGACCTACAGCCCTTTCCAAAACTACGGGGTATATGCCCTCGAAAATGTCAACCCGGGTACAAATACCCGTATACGGATCGTTAAAAAGAGTGGAGACCTTCCCTTCCCCCTTTCCTATCCAGTTCAACCCGTAGTATCCAGTACTCCGCCAGTGCTTCGTTTTTCCCAGTTAGAAGAAGACCCAAAGGCTTTTACAAGTCGATATCCTTTTGCTAAAGAAGCTCCCTTACTGTATGGGCCGGATTCTATTAAAGCAGGAGGAGGCACAGAGTTTGAAATATTAATTCAGACCTACACCCCCATACAGACGTATAGTGTCCCTGCAGACACCCTCCCAGGATCTGTACGGATGTTTGTCAATGGTAAAGAACTAGATTTTTTTACCGTGAATTATGAAACAGGCGCGGTGAGTCTACCGTTTGATCCTTCTCCTTCGGATCGGATAGAGATATATTTCCGCACAGCATCTGGCCAAGGAGCGGGCGGAGATATTCTTTTGGGAATGGGAAGTACCATCCAATTTTCCGATGCCCTTACCGCTAAACTATCCTTAGGTGCTCGGTGGAATGTGCTGAAGGGCAACTATAGTGCCGAACCAACGGATCATCCAGGAACTATAGGCGGATCTGCACAGCTTTCCTACCAGACTGAGAATTTTCGGCTTTTAGCAAATGGCGCTACCTTTTATTTTAATTCTGATACAACCGGCTATTTACGGCTCTTAAGTATGGAGGACTATGACCTTACGTTAGAACTTTCTAAATACAATGCTGTTCCCTCTTCGATCCCTGATCCGACTTTTTTCGGTGGATCCCTTACCCAACAGAATAGAGGTAGACTGTTTTTTAAAAACTTTGAATCTGTGGATCTTTTAGGGGGAACCATTTTAAATCTCTACACCTGGGACTCTCCCACCATATTTCCCTATCAGACAGGATCCCTGCCCGGGCCCTACATAGCTTCTGCTAGTCCAGAAGGGTTTAACCGGGTTCTAGTGCTCGACTTCGATATGAACGCCTCGGAAGAGTGGGTAGGTGCTCAGTTGTACTTAAATACGGGTTTTGACCCTTCCCTGGATCTTTCCGAGGTAACGGCCATTCGGTTTGCCTATAAAGTTGTGTCCCATTCTGGAACGGATAGCCGGTTGTATTTTCAAGTAGGAGCTCTGGATGAAGACCTGGATAGCGATGGCGTACTGGATGAGGAAATCAGTGCTAGTTCCCGAGGCTTTGCTTTTAACCAACGGGATTGGGTTCTGTATGTAGGGGCGGGGCAGGAAGGATTAGGAAATGATCGCAGGGATTCAGAAGATGCTAACCGAAATAATATACTTGACAGAGAGAATTCTAACCTGGTGTTTCCAGGCCCCGGAGCCACAGAGGGGAACTACTCCATAAACACCTCTGAAGCAGGGGACTGGAAGATAGCCTTTATCCGAGTGCCCTATACCGAGCGAAATCGATTAAAAGCTACCCGAGCTGTTCGCTTTATTGTAAAAAAAGAGGCAGGTGGAGATAGTACGGGCAAAATCCTGATTGGCCCTATTGTGTACGAAGGTACTACCCTTCCCCATCGGGTAGAGGGGCAGGGAGAAGTCGAGGTTCGGGAAATTGCCGAAAACCTTTCCGAAATACCCCCCACAGAATACTTAGAAAAGGTAGACCCGGATCCAATAAGCCGTTTCCATTCCGAAGGAAAAGAACAGAAAGTATTGGAGGTAAAATGGAAGAACCTTTCTGCAGGAAGCAAGTGGGTAGTGTTCAGCCCTACCACGGAAGTTCCTGCAGAACAGTACGAGGAAGTAAATCTGTACCTTCGAAGGGCTTCGGTTTTAGGGACAAGCCCCGATGCAAAACTTACCTTCCAATACACCGACTCAGAAGGCCGAGGGGCTCGGGTAGATATACCCCTAGAAGAAGCAAACCAATGGCAGAAACTCACTATAAATTTAGCCCGGAAAAAAGCCTATCTAGGGCAGGTTGAATTGCCAGCATCCACTGTACAGGTGGATTCCAATTTCGGGAAACTGAATCGGTTTGTTTTTTCCAGTTCTGGTTCTACCGAAGGAGTACTGTATCTGGATGAACTTCACCTTTCTCGACCCCAAACAGGATGGGGATTTGCCGGAGCCCTTTATACCTCCTTTACCCTTCCAGGCACGGTGCTAGAAATAGGCGGGTTTCCGGTTCTTAGGAATTTAAATGTATCAGAGAAACTCTTTGCTCGAACCCAAAACTTTCAAGGCAGATTGGAACAGGAAACAGCCTCTTCCTTTAGTTCTAGCTCCGAAGGCTCGGTGGATCTTTTTTTCCTACTCCGTACCGAAGTAAGTTTTGCTTTAGATCAGATTCCTACCCAGGGGACCCGCTACGAAGGTGGGCACCGGTTAAAAATTCCTGCCGAAGGAGGCGTTTTTCAGATACAGGATCAATTCAAACGAACCTACCACTGGGATATTGATACTTTTAGCAGGGGAAACAGGCTCGAAGTTGCTTTCGGCCCTCCCCTTGGCTTAGGACTTAGCTCCGAGGCTTCCCTCACATCGGACAAGACCCTCACCCAGACCTGGGAATCGTACCTCTCTACAACACCTTATAATCCTTTCTCTTCACGTATCAACCTAAAACTAGCGCACTCTGCCCAAGGCTACGAGTTTCTAGAAGAGCCCTACCTCTCTTCCTGGAGGCGTTCTTATCATCTGCTGTTTCCTTACACAGAGGGATTCCGAATTCAGCGAGAGGGTAACTTAAAATGGGAGTCTACTTTTTCCGGAGAAAGAGTAAGTCTCCGGCTTCTTCCGGAGCTTTCTTACCTGAATACAGGCGAATTAAACGGTCAACAGCGATCTAGCCAGAGCCTTACCGTCGAGGTTCCTATACGACTATCCCCTATGGGTGCACCGGAAACTAGTATAACTTTTAGCTATTTTCGCCAGGGAACGGATGTACGAAATGTACAACAGTTCGGCAATTTCCCTTCGGATTTTACAACCCTACAGAAAGCCATCCGGGAACAGGTGTACTTCTATCAATCTGTTCCTTTTTATGAGCTATTTTCCCCCGGCAGATGGTCTACCTTTACCCAGGATACTTTAGGACTATTTTCCGCGGAATACAATGCCCGATTTGGTCTTTCTTTTTCCCGCCCCTTTGGATCGTATTGGCAGGATCTAGTGGTACCCTCCCAAGGGGAGGCAGGCTTAAAAAAATTACTGACCCGCAATCAAGATAGTATTACCACAACAAATCAACTAGATCTTGCCCTGCAACAATCCGCCTTAAATCTCTTTGGTAAAGGAGGCGCTTATCCTGCTACTTCCCTTTGGGTTACGGACGAGTATCAGATAAAACACACCTTTTTTCTCTTATGGCAAGAAGAAGCAGCAAAACAGGAATGGAAAGTGAGTTCCCAACAAAAAGCCAACCTTTTGGGTGAACAGGATCAGAAACTTTCCCTAGACCATCTGTTAAATCTTCAGCAATCGCAGGATTTTTTTTACTGGGGTAGCTTAACCCTTTCTTTCTCCTGGCGAACTCCTCTTCTACGGGATTTTGGTATTCCTGCCCTTGCCCGAGCTCGAGATCAGGGTGCCTATTATCAACACACGGAAAAAGTAGAGTTTCGCTATGAGGACAAAGAAGGGTGGAAAAGCTACCTAGTGATGGGACACGAAACTGCCCTTACCTTTCCAAAATACGGATACATAAAAGCTGAACTTGCCCTGGGTATCGGATGGGAAAAAGATTATTCCGGGTTACCCCCTGGGTATCGGTTTCTGATAGGTCTAAGAGGAGGGATTTTTGCTTACTTTACCTTCTAAGCTTTTCCACGGCCACAAGAATACAATGAGTATAGCATATATCTCTGGTTAAAAATGGGATATATTATTATAGGAACTCAGGAGGTTTACATGAAACGTCAGTGTTGGTATGGGATTTTCATGCTAATTCTTTGTTCCTTTGCCGTACAGGCGGAGGAAACAGGACCTTCCCCACAGTTTTCCTTTGGATTAGGCTTAGGTATAGGGGTTCAGAACTTTCCCAACCCGGAATACACAGGTCTGAATACCGAGCCCCAATATCTTACCTATCAGAGTCTATCTCTTTCGCCAGAATTGGGTTGGGGCAAGTTTGCCATCGGTTTTTCTTTTATTTTGAATTATCGATTTACCGGAGGAAGTTCAGGAAACCAGTTCGAGGTTCGAAAAGAAGATTGGGAAGTGGGAAGTTTTGAGGAATTTATGGAAATTTACTTTCCCAAAATCAGTTATATCCGTTATGGGCGTAAAGGAGATCCTCTCTATGTGCAGATGGGGACTCTAGAAAACGCCACTTTGGGAAATGGATTCATCGTAGGTAACTATTCCAATGCCTTATATGTTCCAGAAACCCGGCTTTTTGGTCTTAGTATGGATATAGATGGGAGTCTGTTTTCCTTTCCTTACTTAGGAATAGAAACCTTTGTGGCAAATCTTGCCCGCTTCGATCTTGTTGCATCTCGACTTTTTACTCGACCCCTGGTAAATACTTCCTTGCCCATTCTCCAGAACCTACAGGTGGGAGCCACGGTTGCAACCGATCGGGAACCCGATTATTTTGCCAAGCGGACCCCGAATTATCCTACAACCCTTCTACCTCCCTCCGATGCAAACGTGCTGATCTACGGAATCGATTTTCAGCTCCCCCTAATTAGGCGGGATCTGTTTCAACTTTCCGTATTCGGGGATGGGGTAGGCCAGAAAGAGGCCTGGGGAGCTATGCTCGGAACTGGTGGTAAGGTTTTCCACTTCCTAACCTATGGAGCCCAGGTCCGATTCTTACAGGACCAATTTATCCCCACCTACTTTGGAGCCACATACGATCTATTTCGACCCCTGCAATACTTTGTATATGATGGAACGGTTGAAAAGAAAGGGGGAGCCGGATGGCTTGCCTCTTTAGGATTTACCGCTTTGCAGGACAAAATCCGTTTTACCACTCAGGCAGAAGGTCCATTTAATGAGATTGAAGGAAACACCTTTACCTGGCGAGCTTTTTTTGTCGTAAAAGAGGGCGTTGTACCCGGCTTTTCTTTTGACACCCTGTACGAAAAACAAAACATGGACGATTGGGCCGATTTTCTCAGATGGCGGGAAGACGCTTTAATCCGCGCTCGAATTAACTACCGCACCGGACCGGCCCTTATCTCCCTGGTCTACACCCTACGGTATGATCCGAGTGTCCCCGGAGACAATAAATGGATTGTTACTTCAGGTCTTTCTAGTACCATCTCTCTCTACTGATTAAGGAGGCTCCTATGAAAGGCATACAGAAAAAAATGGTATACCCCTTCCTCCTGCTGTTAGGTCTTCCCTGGATGTTGTTTGGTCAACGCAAACCTGTGGCGGTCTTGGAATACTTTGACCCACCGGAGGGTATAGAGATAATGGATGCGGAGGGATACCGGGTGGTAGAAGTATACATGGGGCTTCAACTTTCCGAAGGAGAACGCATTCGTACTACTAACTCTACGGCTGAACTTCGTCTTTTACCTAACGGTAGCATTATTAAATTGAGTCGCAACACCGACTTTCGCATTGAGGCTTTGGAGGGCAGCAAAAGTAAAGACACCAATGCCTTTACCCTAGCCGCAGGAAAAATCCGAACCGTTGCAGCGAAAAAGCTAGGTTCCCAGTATGAGGTACGTACCCCGTCAGCAGTTTGTGGGGTACGAGGTACAGATTTTGGAATGGAAGTTGTACCGGGCGCTCGCGAAGGAGTAGCCGTGTTAGAAGGAGCTGTAGAGTTTTCGAAAACCACGGGCGAGAAAATTCTTATAGGTGCTGGACAAGCAGCGGATGTGTTTGCCCCGGTTTTTCAACCTCTAACCTTAACAGCATCCCAGATGCAAGCCTTGTTTCAGGACCTAACCTTTAATAAACTCGATCCCCGGCAAGTTCCGGTTGAGGCACCCGCACCCCGTGCAGAGACTCCTCCGCCCTCGCCTTCCGTTGAAAGAAAGGAAGAACCCCCAAAAGCGGGTCCCTTTGATTTCCTGAAGGATCGTTTAGCTATGGAGGCAGGTTCGGTTACCTTAAACCAGCAAACTTACTCTAGACTCATACTACAGCCGACCTTCTCTATAGGCAAATTAAACGCCGCCCTGTACTTGCCCATCATCTATTCAGGCGACCTTTTCAATCCAGACGACTACTTCAAGCCCAAAGGAAACAATGAATGGTCCTTCGGAACAGATAAAAACTGGAACAAGGAACCTCAAGAAGGAGTAAGAGATCTATTGCGGGATTTAGCTCTAAAAATCCAATATATCGAATATGGATCCTTACGAGACCCCTTCTTCTTTAAATTAGGGAATATCCACAATATTACCTTAGGACACGGGGCTCTTGTTCGGGAATATGCGAACGATACAGAGTTCCCAGCCCTCCGTCGGATAGGGGTAAACCTTGGTATCGATGTGGGATTAGCAGGTATAGAAGCCTTAACCGCTGATCTAGCAGAGCCGGAAATCTTTGCCACCCGCCTCTACTTAAGGCCCTTCTATCCTCTACGATGGGCTTTAGGACTTTCTTTAGCTATGGATACAAATCCGGCCGGAGATCTACCTTCTACCCTTGGGTCTATTCCTGTAAGCCCAGTTATAGCTGCGGTAGATCCTATGCCTGTCACCTTTTCCCTAGATGTTGACATCCCGATTATTGAAGGAGATTTCCTCTCCTTTGTTCTTTTCGCCGATGTTGCGGGATTTGTTCCTTACTTACCCAACGAGTATCCGGCAAGTACTTTAGGAACTCGGGGATTTATTACGAAAGCCTTTTTTAACCCAGAGACTCTACGTGTACGAAATTATGGGTTGCTTGGAGGATTTTTAGGAAACCTTTCACTCTTTACCTACCGCTTGGAGTACCGTCAGTACCAGGGAATCTTCCGTATAGGGTATTTCGACAGTCTCTACGACCGAAATCGACCCTTAGAGGCAAAGAAAATTTTAGACTTTCTAGCCAATCCCCAAGACCCTGCTTACGACAAAGAAACATTGGGAATCTATGGAGAGGGAGGATTTACTCTATTTAAAAAACTATCTTTTAAAGCAGGATACTTCTGGCCCTGGGAACTAGAAGGAAGTACTATAAAAACATCAGATAACGATCAATTAGACCTTACGCTTACCCTAGACAAGGGGCTAGTTCCTATTTACCCCTTTAGGGGTATGCGTCTTTCTCTTCTCTACCGAAGAACCCAGTTTGTGCCCACTCTTCTTCATGGCAAAAGCAAGGATCTAGAACTATTTGACGGGAATACCTTATTTAAAGGAGAGATTGTGTATCCTATAGCTCAAGGCCTAGACCTGGCGGTTTCAGTTACCACCACAGTAGAGCGGGATAGCTCCGGTTCTATAGTTTACGAAGCGGATGGCAAACCGAGCCGTACTACTTTTATCGGGATTGAAACCCGTATACACTTCTAGTACCTTTGTAGTGTGCCAGTAGAACCTAGTATCCGAAGGGCCCCGGTTCGGGTCCTTCGGGATTCTGTAGCCCGTAAAATTGCAGCCGGAGAAGTAATAGATCGGCCTGCTTCTGCTGTACGGGAATTACTAGACAATGCCTTGGATGCAGGGGCAACAGAAATAACCCTATACATAACCGGCGGGGGAATCGACGCCCTAAGTGTAGTAGACAATGGAACAGGAATGTCCAAAGAAGACTTACGTCTTTGCTGGCTTCCCCATGCCACCTCCAAAATTGAAACTGAAGAAGACTTGCTCCATGTAACAAGTCTAGGTTTCCGGGGAGAAGCTTTATCGGCCCTAGCCCATACCTGCCGATTAGAAATCCGAAGTCGAATAGAAGAAGAAGAGACAGGATACCGGCTTATCGTACACGGAGGGGAATTAATAAGTTTGGAACCCCACGCTTGCCGGCCCGGTACAGTGGTAACCGCTTCGGATTTGTTCTATGCTCTACCTGCCCGAAGAAAATTCTTAAAACGACCCTCCACAGAAACCAACCTTTGCAGAACTACTTTGTTGGAAAAAACCCTTCCCTTCCCAGATAGGGAGTTTAAACTTTTCATAGATGGAAAAATGTCTCTTTACCTTCCTCCGGGTTCTATGGAGAAGCGCTTATCCCAGGCTTATCCTGAGGAAATCGATTCTTCCCTTCTTCAACAACAGGCAGGAGAAGGACCGGGTTTTACCTTTCGGATCCTCTCTGCTTCACCTGCTAGGTACCGAAAAGATCGAAAACATCTGCAGTTGTTTGTAAACAACAGGAAAATATGGGAGTTCTCCCTTATCCAGGCCGTTGAGTACGCCTTTGCATCTTACTTGCCGGGTGGGACCTATCCGTACTGTTACCTCTTTCTCACAATAGATC
>JBDNDI010000062.1:0-10225 GCA_046719195.1 Spirochaetales bacterium
CACTCTCAATCAAAGAAATAGGCAGGGAAGCACAATTCACTACAATAAACGGCCCTGAACTTCTAGGGCTTTCCCGGTGTATAGCATGGGCAAAGATCTCTTTCCCAGTTCCGCTTTCCCCTTCCAACAACACATTAGCAGAGCTACCGGAGGCTAAACGAGAGATTTCCACAGCTTCTAAAAACGAGGGGTGTTTTCCGATAATGTCATGGAAAGAAAACTTGGCCTTTGCACCGGTAAATCGGGCGATCATACTATGAACAGAGTCTACCTTTCGAAACGTATCGATCACTCCGATCATTTCTCCTTCTTCGTTGCGTATAACAATAGCCGATTTAATAAAATGGAGCCTTCCCCGAGAAGGGCTATGAAGGATGAACTCCTTTTCTTTATAGCCTTGCTCTGATTCTAGCACATCTAAGATTACGGGTCTGAAATCTACCAATTCGCTCACATGCCGGAAACGACTCCTTTCCTGTTCTATTCCGAGAATAGCGGCTCCAGCCGCATTAATGTCTAGCACATACCCATCTCGATCTAAGATTATAATACCATCTGATATAGAATCTAAAATTGTTTTATAGAAAGCTTCAGGGACCACGCGATTTAGAAGAGTTCCATCGGAACGTTCCGTACGTGAAGCCAACCTACTACTAGAGACTGTCCATTGAATCATGATCTGCTCCGAACTGTGACATGTGTTTTTAGTATACTGTGACAATCTGAAACACGCAAGTATTTTCTCTTTTTGCAACGTCACAATTCCAAATCAGCAATATAAATATTTGTACAAATGAGCAGGATTCGTAGGCATAGTTTTTGCATTAAACATATTAAGGATACAATTAGAGAGAACCTAATTCTAAACTAACCAAGAAAGGAGTCTTGCATGGGAGCACGACTTAAAGAGTTTCCCAATGTGTTTCTCGAGCTTTCAAAAGAAAAGATGATGGATCTTCTAGAAACAATGATCCGCATACGCACTTTTGAAACCCGGGTTGAAGAGTTGTTTCTTGCCAAACGCATACCCGGCTTTGTGCATCTTTACATAGGGGAAGAGGCCATTGCTACAGGTATTATGGCCCATTTACGCACTACCGACTGGATAACCTCTACCCATAGGGGCCATGGACACGCCATAGCCAAAGGAGCCCAGCTTAACCGAATGATGGCAGAATTGTATGGGAAAAGAACCGGGTACTGCAAAGGCAAGGGCGGTTCCATGCATATTGCCGATTTTTCTGTGGGCATGCTAGGAGCCAATGGTGTGGTAGGCGGGGGGTACACTATTGCAGTAGGAGCAGGTATGACCGCCTGGATGAAAAAAACCGACCAGGTGGCTGTTTGTTTCTTCGGAGATGGAGCTTCAAATCGAGGTACCTTTCATGAAGGATTAAACATGGCTGCCATCTGGAAACTCCCGGTGTTGTTTGTAAACGAAAATAATCAGTATGCTTCTACTACCCCTTGTAGCTATGGGGTTTCCGTGTCCCGGGTAGCTGACCGGGCAGCAGCCTATGGTATAGAAGGGTATAGTATCGACGGAAACAATCTAATTGAAGTGTACAATACGGCCTACGCCCTTATTCAACGCCTACGGTCAGGCAAAGGTCCTATACTCCTCGAGTGCCGCACTTACCGGATAAAAGGACACTATGTAGGTGACCCGGAAAAATACCGCACCAAAGAAGAGGTAAAACAACAGATAGAACAGAATGATCCGATCCGACGGTATACTTCCTTTTTGCTGGAACAGAAAATTACATCCTCTTCTGAAATTGATAGCCTTTATAAAAAGGTCAAGGAGGAAGTAGAAAAGGCTGTGCAGTACGCGGAACAGGACGCCTATCCTGCTCCCCAGGAGGCCTTAGAAGACTTGTTTAGTTCATCCCCGGAGGTAAATCTATGAGCATCCTTACTTTTTCCGAAGCTACCCTTCAAGCCATGACCGAAGAAATGGAGCGGGATCCTACGGTATTTGTCATGGGAGAAGATATTGCCAGGCAAGGTGGCATCTTTGGTCAATTCAAAGGGTTGCCCGATCGGTTTCCTGGACGGGTTTTAGACACTCCCATAAGTGAAACCGCGATTATTGGGGCTGCTCTCGGCGCTGCTCTTACGGGTCTGCGTCCAGTAGCGGATATGCATTTTGCCGATTTTATCTCGGTAGCTTACGACGAAATCGTCAACCAGATTGCCAAGAATCGGTATATGTTCGGAGGTCAGGCGGATATTCCCCTAGTAATCCGGGCTCCGGATGGAATAGTTACAGGAGCAGCGGCTCAGCATAGCCAGAGTGTAGAAGGCTGGCTAATGAATATTCCTGGGTTAATTTTAGTGGCTCCTTCGGATCCTGCCACAGCTAAAGGGTTATTAAAATCAGCTATACGAAGCAACAATCCTGTCATTTTTTTTGAACATAAGGTACTGTACCCGCAAAAAGGAGAGGTCCCCGACACCGAATACCTTACCCCCATAGGTAAGGCACAAATCCGGAAGGTCGGCAAAGATGTTACTGTTATTGCGTACTCTATTATGGTGCAAAAAGCGGAGGAGGCAGCCAAACAATTATCAGCTGAGGGGATTGATGTGGAAATTATCGATTTATTAACCATCAAACCCTTTGACTTGGAAACTATCCTCTCCTCCCTACGAAAAACCCACCGATGCATTATAGTTCATGAAGGGGTAGTGCATGGGGGGGCCGGAGCTGAAATCGCTGCCCAGATTCAGCAGGAGGCCTTTTTCTATCTGGATGCTCCCATACTTAGGGTGGGAACAAAAAATGTGCCTATTCCCTTTAGCCCTGCATTGCTTGATTCTGTGGCCCCGAAGGTAAGTGATATAGTAGATGCAGTAAAAAGGGCACACTATCAGGAGGTAGGGTAATGCAGCTGGAGATACTAATGCCCAAACTCGGTCTAACTATGACCCGGGGAAGAGTTATGGAGTGGTTAAAGAAAGAGGGGGATCCCGTAACCAAAGGAGAGGCCCTCTTTTCTGTAGAAAATGACAAAGCTGTGGTGGAGGTAGAGGCTACGGATAGCGGCAAATTGGGCAAAATTCTAGTACAGGCTGGGGAGGAACAGGAAGTTGGGAAACCGGTAGCTTTATTAGAGGTAGGTTCTAACGTACCCATTCCTTCCCCTCCTTCGATACCTACACCGCCCCCTTCTTCAAAGGCTTTTGTAACCGAAGTAGAAAAAGCTACTCACGAAGCTGCCCCGTCTTCTTCACCCCCTTCTATCTCTCCATCTGCTTCACCCCAGCCGCCTGCCCAACCTTCTGCTCCCCCTTCTTCTGTTGTTTTCCCCGAAGTTTCTACTTCCTATCCATATGCCTCTCCCAGGGCGAAATATCTAGCAAAAGAACACGGTTTAGATCTTTCTCAAATAAAAGGGACAGGTCCAAAAGGGGCAGTTATCGAAAGGGACCTGCAGCAGATTCTTTCGCAGATTGCCACACCTTTATATACGCTTTCTAACCTTCAGATACGGGGAGGGGAAAGGATGGTGCAAAGCTGGACCACCATCCCTCAGTTTACCCTATGGGCAACTATTGAAGTCGACCCCCTTTTAAAGTTTCACCAGGAGCTAAAAGAAGAGGGCGTGGCTGTTTCTTTTACAGTCTTACTTTCTAAACTTCTTGCTAAAACCCTTAAAAAGTATCCTCTTTTAAACTCTTCTTTCAAAGGAAATGGAAAAGTAGAACTTTTTGATGAAGTGAATGTGGGTATAGCGTTTGACTCTCCCGATGGATTGATGGTTCCTGTATTAAAAAACTGTGAGAAAAAGTCCTTAATTTCCCTGCAGGAGGAGTGGGAGGACTTATCCCACAGAGCAAAGGCAAGAAAGCTTAGGAAGGTAGACTTAGAAGGAGGAACCTTTACCCTTTCTAACCTAGGCATGTTCGATATTCAGCGATTTCAGGCTATTGTAAATCCCCCCCAGGCTGCCATCCTTTCTGTGGGTAAAATCGAACGGAAAGCTAAAGAGCTACCAGAAAGTAGCCCAAACATTACCTTTGTTTCGGTGATAGAGTTCGGCCTTTCTGCGGACCACCGGGTGGGAGACGGTGCATATGCGGCTAAATTCCTTCAAGCTCTTAACAAGATTGTCCAAAAACCTGCCCTAAGTCTAGCTCTAGGGGACTAAAAAAGGATTAAAACTAGCAATGCTAGGGTTATAGTACCGATACATCTAGCAAAATAAAGGTATGGCTTCTAAGGGAAAAAAGATATAGGGGGAGAGGGTATAGGGCGCTATCTAGCTTAGCGCCCTAACTACCTAAATTCCCAGTACTTAGATGCATCTAAAGTAACATCCTGTAGGGATCTTCTATCATTTTTTTCAGGTCTTGAAGAAAGGCAGCCCCTATTGCCCCGTCTATAGTCCTGTGGTCGCAGGAAAGGGTCATGCGCATCCTGCGGCAGATGTGAATCTCCTCCTCTTCGGTAACTACGGGTTCCTTTTGGATCTCTCCCAAGGCTAAAATGGCAGAACCAGGAGGATTAATAATGGCTGTAAATTCTTCGATGCCGAAACTTCCTAAATTGCTTATAGTGAAAGATGCATTAGAATATTCTTCAGGTCGTAAGCCACCCTTTTTTGCTTTTTCTATAAGCAGAGAAAGTTCCTGATCGATTTGCCGTATCCCCTTCTCGGTGCAATTACGCACTACGGGCGTTATAAGACCATCGGGAAGGGCTACGGCTAGACCAATGTCAATCGACCCCCTTAACAGAATAGAAGTACCCTGCCAGGTTGAGTTGATTTTCGGATGCCTTCGAAGAGCCTCAGCAGCGAATTTAATGAAAAAGGAATTGAGAGAAAGTTTCTGTTCTGCCTCCGCATTGAAGCGCGCCCGGGCTTCTAGGAGAGAATCCATCTGAACTGCCACCCGAAGGAAGTAATGGGGAGCAGAAAAGAAAGACTCGGATAACCGCTTGGCTATGGCAGCCCGCATGCCCGTTACCGGGATCTCCTGATCGACCCGGGAAGGAACCAGGACATCCACACCCTTTTCTGCGCCTACAAGAGTTCCCAACTCTTTTGCTTTTACGATATCCCGTTTTATTACCCGCCCCCCTGGACCTGAACCTCGAATATTCCGGATATCGATACCTAGCTCTAGGGCTAGTTTTCGGGCAAGGGGAGAGGATTTAGCTTCCCGGGAATCTACTAGGGGAACAGCCGGTTCTGAACTGTAGCCCGTTTCAACCGCCTCCCTACCTTCTTTTTTGCTAACTACTGCACCTGCTGCCATAGAAAGCTTTTCTTTTTCCCGTTCCTCGCCTTTTGCCGGAGTCAGATCTTTTCCCCTACCTTGTACCGGCATTTTATCCGCTTCGAAAGGTGTGGCTTTTGGGGGGGCTGCCTTTGGAGGTGTAGCTTCTTCCGGAATCGGCTCTCCCGCCTTTCCAATCCAACCGATCAACTCTCCCACTTTTACCGATTCTCCTTCCTGGCGCAAAATTTTTAGAATAGTACCCGCTTTAGGAGATTCGTATTCCATAGTTGCTTTGTCGGTTTCCACTTCACAGAGAACCGTTCCACTTTTAACTTCCTGCCCTTCTTTCACCTTCCAGGAGAGTATTCTACCCTCCTCCATGGTGGGGGATAAGGCAACCATTAAGATTCGTTCTGCCATAGTTATTCTCCTAAGTATAGTACTTTTTTCACTGCCGTAATTACCTTTTCTACCGAGGGTTGAGCGGCTAATTCTAAAGTATGGTTGTACGGCATGGGAATATCCTCCGAAGAAACTAACTCCACTTCGGCATCTAACACATCAAAACAATTTTTGGATATCAGCCAAGCAACATGGGAGCCCACGCTAGCCTCAGGCCAGGATTCATCTACCACTACTGCCCGATTCGTTTTCCGCACCGACTCGTATATAGTTTCTTCGTCCAGAGGGCGCAAGGTGCGAAGGTCAACGATTTCTACCTGGACACCTTCCCTAGAAAGGATCTCTGCAGCCTCTTGTACTACCTTTAAAGGTTTTGAATAAGTGACTACCGTAACGTCTGTGCCTTTCCGTTTTACATCGGCTTTTCCAATCGGAACTAAATATTCCTCTTCCGGTACTTCCCCCTTCCAAGCATACATCAGTTCCCCTTCTAGCATTACCACAGGATTGTCATCTCTAATGGCAGATTTTAAAAGACCTTTTGCATCGTACGGGGTAGCCGGTGCCACCACCTTTATGCCCGGCACATGAGCCCAGTAGGTTTGTAAAGCCTGGGAATGCTGGGCAGCCAGATATTCTGCAGGGCCATTAGGCCCCCGGAACACGATGGGAAGCTTAAACTGTCCCCCGCTCATATATCGCATTTTGGCAGCATTGTTCACTACCTGGTCTAAGGCGAGGAGAGAAAAATTGTGGGTCATCCATTCTACAACAGGCCGAAGACCCACCATGGCTGCTCCTACTCCTATGCCGGTAAACCCTAGTTCGGTAATAGGAGTGTCAATTACCCTTCGGGGACCATACTTATCTAGCAAACCTTTACTTACCTTGTAAGCCCCGTTGTACTCACCTACCTCCTCTCCTATGAGAAATACCGATTCATCCCGAGCCATTTCTTCATCTAAAGCCTGATTTAAAGCTTCTCTATATGTAATGATGGGCATAGATACCTTCCTAATCCACTAATATATCTTCATACATGGTATGAAGGGCAGGTTCTTCGCTTTTCTCTGCAAATTCAACAGCTTCATCTACGATTTTTTGAATCTCGTTATCAAACTCTTCATAATCCTTCTCGGTAATTACCTTATCTGCCAATAACCGGTCTTTAAAGATAAGAATAGGATCCTGTTTCCGATACTCTTCTACCTCTTCCTTGGTGCGGTACTTGGCAGGATCGCTCATAGAATGTCCCTTGTATCTATAGGTGCGGGCCTCTATTAAGGTAGGAAGACCTTTCTCGCTCGCCGCTTTTACTGCCTCAGAAACTTCCCTGTAGACTTCCAATACATCCATTCCATTGATCTGCTTACCTGGAATTCCATAAGCAGTTCCTAACAAGCTAAAATCATCTACAGAAGAGACTTTTCGGAAATTGGTTCCCATGCCCCACTGGTTGTTTTCGCATATATACACTATGGGGAGGTTCCAAATTTTTGCCATGTTTAAACTTTCATGAAAGGCTCCCTGATGAATGGCGCCGTCTCCAAAGAAGCATAGGGTTACCCCCCCATCCTCCCTATACTTTTGGGCAAAGGCAACTCCTGTTGCTATGGGGATCTGAGCCCCGACAATTCCATTACCTCCTAAAAAATGCTTTTCTGCGTCAAAGAGGTGCATGGAGCCTCCTTTGCCCCGAGAACAACCGGTAATTTTCCCAAATAACTCAGCCATAACCGATTTAGGATCCATCCCGCAGGCCAGGGCATGTCCATGATCGCGGTAACCTGTGAGTACGTAATCTTTTTTTAGATCAACAGCTGCTACAGATCCTACAGCCACTGCCTCTTCTCCGTTGTATAGATGGCAAAAGCCTCCGATTTTTCGCAGTCCGTACATTTGTCCCGCTTTTTCTTCAAAATGCCGGATGAGGATCATATCGTAGAGCATTTTTCGGAGTAATGTCTTATCCAGTTTTGCTTTCATACTATACCACCACCTTGTATCGTTCATTTTTCATGGGGTTAAAATACGTTATTTCTTCAATTACGGTTTCCAACACCACCAAGTCATGCTCTTTAGGGTTAACCCTCCAAAAAATGGTAAGGTTTCTACCTAGAGCCTCCTGAACCTCTGATCGTAAAGCAGGATTTTCAATAATCTGTATCTTTCCCTGTACGGTCATAATTTCATCCAGTCCCTTGGTCTGGAAAATCCATCCTACCTGGGGATGAGTTTGAATTTCCGTGGTTTTCATAAAAGAAGGGGAGGTAACTGCATATAACATACCCTCCCGACCCGGCACGAAAGTAGGAGTCATCCACCTACTTCTAGGGTATCCTTTTGCATCAACTGTAGTGAGGATACCCACTCGTGAAGTTTCCAACAGTCCGTCTAGTTTGCGGAGCATTTCCTGCACCGTCATACAAGCCTCCTTCTCTATCTCGATGTTTGATTTTGAAACAAAAGCCCCGGAGTAAACCGTTGCCCAAGGTAAGCTTTCAGGGAACTCTCCCCTGTCACACCCACAATAATTCCCTCTTGCACTCGCAACTCTCCTTCTCCACTGGGTAAAACTAGTGTAAAGACGGGCATAATCTCAAAAACCCAGCTAAAAGAAGAATGCCGGCTTCTTGCCCGCTGGAACTGATCTGCCGAAACATAGTTAAAAGGATTCTCTATAAACGAAACCTTGCCCCACCTAGCTTTCGCTTGCGCTAATATAGCCTCGACAATGGAAGAAACAGTTAAGAGGGGAAAAAAATCTTTCAAGTTTACCGTAGCGGAAGGAACACTAGCCACAGCCGGAGTATGAAAAAGCCTTCGGTGGGTTTCGGAAACATAAAAAGCCTTTTGCAGGCAAGCTTGATCCGCTTCAAGCAAGAGAGTCCCATGATGTAATACCCGCTCCTTTTTGTAACAGAGGGCATTTCCGGAAACTTTCCACTGATGGAAAAAAAGGTCCCCCCGTTCGGTAATTGTTAGATCTACCCCTAAAGTACCTAGGGCATCTCTGACAAGTTCCAGGTTTTTTTGCTTATTGAAAGACTCTCTAGGTTGAAAAAAAGCAAAGTTTAGGTTTCCCTCATCGTGGTATACAGCTCCCCCTCCGGTAATCCGTCTGAATAATGGAGGATCTTGTTTTTCTAAGATTTCCCAATTCACTTCCCGGTAGGGATTCTGATGTTTTCCCAACACTATAGCCCGTTGATTTCTATAGAATAGTAAAACCCCTTCGGAAGAGGAGAACTTACCCTCCAACAAAGTTTCTTCTAGGGATAAATTCCAGGATGCGTCTAGGGATGGGGAAAAATACCACAAACACTCCACGCCTTAAATCTAATAAAAAATATCGATTTTTCAAGGGAAACTCGACCCTACACAGGCTCTATTTATCTATGGTATGGTATTTTTATGCTAGACTCGCTGGTGCTTACTCGTACCTTTCTTTCCTTTCTCATTGCAGGAATATGGATCAGCTTCGCCACTCTTGCGGGGGAAAAGTTTGGTTCTCGCATCGGAGGGCTAATAACCAATCTCCCATCCAATATTGTGGTTAGTTTATTCTTTATTGCCCTTACCAAAGGTCCTTCTTTTGCAGGGCAAACAGCAGCTTCTGTACCGGTTGGGATGACGGTTTCTATTATCTTTGTTGTGGTGTTCTCCGCCCTGCTTCCCTTGGGTATGGGTACAACAATTCCGGGCTCTCTCCTTACCTGGTTTATACTAGCGTATATAGCCTCTACTCTTTCTATTAGTCCGTTAGGGGCCCTGCTTACGTACCTGGGTGCCAGTATAGGTGCCTTTTTCTGCATGGAGTATGTATTAAATATTCGAAGCGTTCCCAAACGTTCTGTATCCTTTAGCGTAAAAAATCAACTACTCAGGGCTTTATTTGCAGGTAGTGTGGTGGCCGGGGCCGTTCTAATTGCCCAGGTTTCCCCCCCTAATATTACCGGTATTGCTGCATCCTTTCCTGCGGTAATGCTCTCCACTCTTACCATTTTGTACTTAACACAGGGCAAAAATTTTTCCCTAGCTACCGCAAAAATCTTGGTTCTTTCTTCCTCAAATATTATTGTGTATGTATATTCCGTAGCGTTCTTGTATCCCTCCCTAGGATTAGGATGGGGGACTCTTCTTTCTTTTCTTGCTGCCGTAGGATGGTCGGCAATATTTTATCCGATTAGTAAAAAACTAAAGTAGAAGGATTCCTATGGATACGATTTGGTTACAGAAAGATCTAAAGTCAGATTTTTCTATCCTGGTAGGGGACATTGGAGGCACCCATACGAGTCTAGGCCTAGTAGGCAAACAGGGTCGTACCTTTACCCTTCAAGTCAAATTTTTATTTAAAACGCAATCTCTATCTTCTATTTTCACGGCCTTAGAAGAGGTAAGAAGGATTATCCCCACTTTGAGGAATTCCGGTCCTCTTACTATGTGCTGTTTGTCTGTAGCAGGTCCAGTTCAGGATAATTTTTGCCGGATGACCAATGTAAACTGGGAGATCAAAGGATTGGATATTGAAGCCTTTTTAGGGGCGCGTACCTTGATTATAAATGATTTTCTCGCTCTGAGTTACGCTCTTCCC
>JBDNDI010000063.1:0-10222 GCA_046719195.1 Spirochaetales bacterium
GTACTCCTTTAGTTGATGAGATAGTGGTAATAGATTCTGGTTCTACGGATCGCACCCGAACCATAGCTGCGAGTTATGGAGCCAAGGTGTATGAGTCAAAGAATATATTACCCAAATACGGGACATACCGAGGGAAGGGGGAGAATCTTTGGAAAAGCCTATTTGTTCTTTCGGGAGACATCATAGTTTGGGTGGATGCAGATATACATAATATTTCGCCGAAATTTGTATATGGTTTAATCGGGCCTTTGCTGGAATATCCTGAAATAGGATATGTAAAAGCCTTTTACGAACGTCCCCTTAGAACGGGCACCGATTTTTTCCCTTCCGGGGGGGGCAGGGTAACAGAAATATTAGTTCGCCCCTTGTTTTCTCTCTTTTATCCGGAATTAGCCTATCTTATCCAACCCTTAAGTGGGGAATATGCGGGTAGACGTAGCTTGCTAGAACGACTTCCTTTCTCTGTAGGGTATGGAGTGGAACTAGGACACTTAATAGATATTTACCATCTGTTTGGTCCCAAGGTCTTAGCTCAGGTCGATTTGGATCGCAGGGTACATAGGAATCAGAGTGTAGACGCTCTGAGTAGGATGTCTTTTGGAATATTAACTACCTTTTTTAATCGGTTACAACAACGGGGAGATTGCGATCTAAAAGCAACGTTAAACTCCTTACACATTGCTCTACAGGCAAAAGAAAACCTCCATCAACCCATAAAAACCGAAATTCTAGCTGTGGAAAGACCTCCTATGGTAGAAATCCCAGAATACCTCAAGAAGTTCTAGAAAATACCTATTCCACTCCTGATGAAGACATCCAAAGACCTTCAAGATTAGACCGGGTAAGAGCTTTTAGTAATTCTTCGATTAAAGGTAAGGGTTCTTGTTCCCTGTTAAGGATTCGGTATACGGTTTCTGAGATCGGAAGTTTGAGTTGGTGTTCCTTAGCAAGCTGAACCACAGCTTTGCAAGCGATAACCCCTTCGGGTAAGTATCCTACTTCCTGTATATGAGTAATTAAATCTTCGAGGTTTTTGAACTTCTTTAATAAGTTCTGAAGCACCACTTCTCTTCCAAATCTACGGTTTCGACCATACTCACTTCGGCAGGTAACATCTAAATCCCCTACTCCGGCAATAGAAGTAAATGTTTCGGGGTGGGTAGACCCTAAAGCCCTTCCTAATATCTGTATTTCGTTCAAACCCGCTGCTAGAAGCAAACTCTCGGTATTATCCCCGACAAAAGTGGCTACATCCTTAAGAGCATCTAGCATGCCGAAAGCAATAGCAATTACATTTTTTACTGCTCCGCAGACCTGCACTCCTACAATGTCAAAGGAACTATACACTAGCAGGGTAGGACAGGAGAGTAATTCCCGAAAGCGGATGGAATTTTTCCCGTTTAGAGAGGAGCTAATTAACCCCGTAAGTTTTCCTCTAGCTACTTCCTCTGCATGACTAGGCCCAGAAATATATACTAAATTCCCTTTGTAAAAACCCGGAAGATAGTCCTCTAGAGCGCTTACAATCAATCTTGGACCCAGGGAAGTGGGAACGAATCCTTTAGTTACAACTCCTATTAGGCTTTGCCCTTCCATAACATTAGGTACTGATAGTATTCGTTTTATGGTTGGTAGAAGATACAAGCTAGGAATTGCTAACAATAGATATTCTTTGTCTTTAGCAACTTTAGTTAAATCTGTAGATGCGAAAATACCTGAAGGAAGGGGTACTCCCGGAAGGTATGCTCGATTTTCTTTTAAAGTATTCATTTGGTCGGCTATTTCCGACTCGTAACTCCAAATCTCAACGGTATAACCTTTTTCAGCCAATATTTTAGCTAGGGCAGTTCCCCACCCACCAGCACCTAATATACCAATAGTAGCTTTCATGGTAACTCTCCAAACCAGGCTTCGTTTCCATCTTCCCAATCGTAAATTTCTTCTTCAGAAAAATACAGATGAATCTCTCGTTCCGCGCTTTGAACAGAGTCAGATGCGTGAATAATGTTGTACCGGGTAAAAGTGCCGAAGTCTCCCCGTATAGTTCCGGGTTGGGCATCAGCGGGGTCAGTAGGCCCGGCTAACCTTCTAAGAGTTGCTATGGCATTAGGACCCGCTACTACTAAAGCAATTACAGGCCCTTTGGTCATATATTCTACTAAGGGAGCGAAAAAATATTTTTCTTTGTGTTCTTCATACTGAAGTTCGCATTGTTCTCGGGTTAACCGTAGAAGTTTCAATCCAATGATCTTAAGCCCCTTTTCTTCTATCCGACTAAGTACTCGACCCACGATTCTACGTGGAAGTACGCCGGGTTTTAAAAGGGCAAAGGTACGCTGGTAGCCTCTATTCATAGCTGTGTTTTACGGTAAAAAGGTTAAGTATGACAAGATACGCATAATGTTTTCTGTGCAACATTGTAATGATTTTCTTGACAAGAACAAAAACTAGGCTTAGAATTTCGAAAATGATTAATTCTATATATCTTGCAGACGCAAGGAGGTTCGAATGAGTGCACTAATTGCTGTGGTGGCCTTGGTAGTCTATTTAGTTTTCTATTTTGCTTATGGTAAAAGACTCCAGGCAAATCTTGTACAATCCCAAAACGCGCCTGAAGCTCCTTCTAAGCGGTTAGCTGATGGTGTTGACTACGTACCTACCAGTAAGTACGTTTTGTTCGGTCACCATTTTGCTTCTATTGCAGGTGCGGGTCCTATTGTCGGACCAGCTATGGCTGTAGCCTGGGGATGGTTACCTTCCCTCCTTTGGGTGTGGTTTGGAAACATCTTCATCGGTGCTATCCACGATTATCTGTCCTTAACCGCTTCGGTTCGGTACGACGGTCGGTCGGTGCAGTATGTAGCCCAAGACTTAATGGGTAAAGGTGCAGGGAAATCCTTCGGCTGGTTCATCCTTTTCCTCTGTATCCTGGTGGTAGCTGCTTTTGGAGATATTGTGGCTGGGCAGTTTGCCGCTGATGGTTCTGTGGCTAGTACCTTTTTCTACTTCTGCGTAGCAGCAATAATTCTAGGTATCTTAATGTATCGCAGTGGGCTAGGAATCGGCCTCAGTACGGTTATCGGTATTATCCTTCTTATTGTAGCTTTCTGGATCGGTATGTATACACCCCTTAAAGCTTCGAAGGACACATGGTTCCTTGTACTTCTTCTCTACATAGTAATAGCTTCTGCATTGCCGGTGAATATTCTCCTTCAACCCCGCGACTATCTTAACTCTTTCCTGTTGTATTTTGGTTTGATAATGGGAGGAGTCGCAGCTCTGTTTGCCTTTCAAGGGTTCAATAGTGTCCCTGCTTTTACTAGTTTCTCTGCCAAAATTATCGGTGGACAGCCCACTCCTTTCTGGCCCGCAGTACCTCTTGTAATTGCCTGTGGGGCACTTTCCGGTTTCCACGCTCTTGTAGCTTCCGGAACCAGCTCCAAACAGCTAAGGGACGAGAAAGATGCACTTTTTGTAGGCTATGGAGCTATGTTAACAGAAGGCTTCCTGTCTACAGTAGTTGTTATTTCTATTGCCGGCTTTGGGGTGGCAGCTTTAGGAGAAGGTAAGGTTTTAGCCACACCCGCTCTTGCTCGGTTCGTTAAATCCTATGGGTACATGGTTGGGAATACCCTTCCTTTTGTTACCACCGGCTTTATGGGGCTTTTTGCAGCTCTCTGGGTGTCCTCCTTTGCCTTAACTACTCTAGACACCACGAACCGTTTAGGCCGCTATATTATTGGAGAGCTTGCCCTTCCTTTAAAGGATAAAATGAGTGGGTTATACAGTGTATTTTCAAACAAATGGTCTGCTTCTCTAATTATTGCAATCCTGGGAATCGGGCTGGCCTGGACAGGAAACTACACTGTTCTTTGGCCTGCATTCTCTGGAGCAAACCAGCTTATTGCTTCGGTAGTTATGCTTACGGCTGCCATGTGGGTAAAGAAGCGGCTAAATGAAAAGTACACTAATGTTGTGTTAATTCCAGCCTTCCTGCTTTGGGTAACGGTAACCGCAGGTCTAATCTGGTACGAATTTGTGATTATTCCCACCCACTTTGTTCGGGCTCCCAATATGACGGATGTAGCTTTCCTGCGTAATCAGATTACAGGGGCTGTGGTAGGTGTAATCAATATTTTCCTCCTTACCCTCAACGTCATCATGATTGTATCCTTCTTGAAGAACTTTGGGACAAAGGTAGCTAAAGCCGATGCCTAATCCTTAATCATAAAAGCATCTTTTAAGCCTGAGCAGGTTTACCTGCCCGGGCTTTTTCATTATAGAAACGTTGCTTTTCTGCCTATATTTTAGTATTCTTTAGGAACTTCTATGAAAAAACGAGCTCCAGGCTTACGTAAACTTTGGGAAGAGTTCTGGAATACAGCGGTACAAGTACACAGAGATAAAGCCACAGGCATGCTCGAGTTTGAGCTTACAGAAATGGAAAACTTGTTTACGGTTTTAATATTCGGTAGTTTTATTGGCTTTCCTGCTCCACCAGCAGCACTAGCTATGGAGCTTTTGCCCTATATTGAAGAAGAATTACGAGTTATGGTCAGCCGTTCTGATTTTGCTCAGGACCCCTTAGGGGCTATTATGGGCATGTTGAATGTGGATTAGAAGGAATTTTCGAGGATTCATATGAAGAAAGTCGCCTTTTTCCTGGGAAAGGGGGGGGTAGGTAAAACTACCCTTTCTTCAGCCACCGCATATTATTTAAGCCGGATGGGTAAACGGGTATTAATTGTTTCCCTCGATCCTGCCCATAATTTAGGAGATGTATTTGGTGAAAAACTTTCCAACAAACGAACCCCATTAGCTGCCCGTTTGGATGGTATTGAAATCGAGCTTCAGGAATGGATCAATCGATATCTAACTCAGAGTAGAGATGAGATACGAGCCACTTACCACTATAATACCACCCTGAATATCGATTCTTACATAAATATTTTAAAATACACCCCAGGAACCGAGGAATATGCAGTGCTTTGGGCTATCGAGCATACTCTGAAAGAGTATAATGGAGAGTACGATTGGATTATTTTCGATACTCCACCTACAGCCCTGACACTTCGTTTTTTAGCTATGCCCACTATCTCTATGATTTGGGTGAAAGAGTTGATGGATATGAGAGAAAAAATATTGAAAAAAAGACAGACCATATTAAATCTAAATCCCGAAGCGCACATTATACGGGGTACTTCGGATAAAGCCGAAGACCGTATTTACGGAAAGCTTAACGGAATTCAACAGCGACTAGCCTGGCTGCATAATCTGTTTAAAAAAGACTGCTATTTAACCGTAATTATTAATCCTGACAATCTTTCCCTTGCTGAAGCCTTGCGTATACGTCATGAATTAGAAAAGTTAGATGTCCATATTGATAGTGTGTGTTTTAATAAAGCTCCTTCGGATGGTGCCTGTGGTGACGAAGTTAAAAACCATTTCCAGAAATTCCCTCTTTTTACTTCCGTGTATGTGCCTGAGGGATTAAAGGGGATGGAGGATTTACAAAAGGTAGAAATTCCGGAACTTGTGGCAGATATGGAGAAATAAAACGGATGGAAGCCTGGATTTATCCTCTAATAGGCCTTGCCTTGTTTACTACCCTTGGCTATTTTCGAGGACGTAAAAAAAATGCCTGGATGTCTAGCTGGATTGCCAAAGAAGCAGAAGCTGCCTTAAAGCCTGTAGACACTCAGTATACGAATTTTGGTGGTACTATAGGATACAACTTTGTATATCAACTAGAGAAACCCTTCCGGGAAGCAAAAGGTACTTTTACCCTTTTACCACGTCAATCTATTCTTTATTTACCCCTTTCCCTTCTCATTGCAAAACATGATAGATACTATTTAACCTTATTTGTACAAGGAAAACTGTTAGGGGAAGGGCATATTGTAAGTTCTAGGTATAACCGCAAGGCTCAAAAGAGAATAACGGGAATAGAGGCGATGGAGAAAGGGGAAGCTTTCAAGAACAATCGCCAATTTTTTCTCTATTGGAAAGGCAAGGGTATGGAGGAACGGCTGAGAAAGTTCCTGGATAAAATTGAACAGGAACAGTTATTGCTCCATTTCTGCTGTTTTAAAGAAAATAAGAATTTTTTCTTCTATTTGATACCGCAGCGAGAAAAGCTCGAAGGGTTGTTAAAATCTGCCCTGCCCGAATTAAAACCTTTTTTTGTAAAAGGAGTACCGCAAGATGACGGAAGAAATGAAGAAGAAGATTGATAAGGTACTAGAACAGGTAAAGGAACCGGAAACATTCCGAAGTGTTGCTGATTTAAACTTAGTGCAAAAAGTCACTTACAGTGCCTCCGAAAACAAACTCCTTGTATACCTGGACATAGCAGAACCCAGGCATCCCTGTTTTGTGTGTGGGGTGGTTACTGAGACAATCAGAAAGAGTATTAGTCGGGATTTAAAAACAGAGTTCGAAAAAGAGTTTCCTCAACTTACAATAGAAGTTGTTTAACCCACGATATAACGTATTATGGAGTACTTATTATTCCCTCCTTATATTTTTCGAGTCCTAATTTCTCTCGGCAGTATTCTTGTGGTTCAGAAACTTGTAAAAAGTTTAGAAATTGCACTAGTAGCTGGGATCCTTGTCCTAGCTTTTTGGTCCGGGCACGAGCTTTTAGGAGTAGGACAAATTGTACTAACTAGAATCTGGAGCTTAGATTCGCTGTTTCTTTCCCTAGTTATTGTGGGGGTAATCTGGCTAAGTTCCCTGCTTTCCGAAGCAGGAGTAATGAGAGATCTGGTTACTAGTCTTCAGGATCGTTTATCAAAACGTTGGCTGCTCGCAGCTTTGCCGGCTGTAGTAGGTTTGTTACCTATGCCTGCAGGAGCCTTGTTTTCGGCTCCTCTCCTACACGATAGCGATACAAGTCAGAAGATAAATCCTTTAATAAAAGCGGAAATAAATTACTGGTTTCGGCATATCTGGGAGTTCTGGTGGCCCCTGTACCCGGGCGTCCTATTAGCTGTGGACATTACCAATGTACCGGTCTGGAAATTTGTGCTGGTCATGTTTCCCATGTTCTTTGCAAGTATAGGCGCTGGCTACCTTTTTCTTCTTAAAAGGGTTAGTAATGGGGACACCCAATCTCCAGGGATTTCAAGAAAAGGCATCCTTTCCCTTATCCTGCCTACCCTCACTGTAATTCTTGTGTATGCAGTGTTGTTAGGGCTTTGGCCTTCTATTTCCGAGTATAATAAATATCTTCCGATTTCCCTCGGAGTAGTAGCGGGTTTGGCAATTCTGCAATTCCAACATTCCCTGTCTTGGGAAAAATGGAAAAAGGTGTTGAGTTCTGACCGCACGATAGGATTAGTTTTGATTGTTCTTTTAGCACGGGTATACGGAGCTTTTATTGAAGCCAGCCTTCCGGATGGTGTTTTTCTGATGGATAAGATCCGGGAGGAGTTGAACCAATTTGGGATTCCTCTTTTAGCCCTTATTATTTTGATTCCGTTTATAAGCGGGGTTACAACAGGTATTACCGTGGGCTATGTAGGCGCGAGTTATCCGGTCATATTCCGTCTATTGGGCGCCAATCCTACTGCATCCGTGCTATTTTCCACTATTGTGCTTACCCATACGAGTGGGTACTTAGGAATGATTTTTTCCCCTATACATGTGTGCCTGATAGTAACCAATCAGTATTTTAAAACTAGTCTGTGGGAAAGTTTGCGAGGATTGATAAAACCCGGTATAATAGTCTTAGGTTATGCGGCAGTGTATGCTGCCTTCTTATCACTCTTGCTTAAAGGATAAGACTAAGGCTAAGGAGGAGGTAAGCAATGCTTCATGTACTCCATGTAGATCGAAGTGAATTATTTCGAAAAATTATGCGCGAACTAGTTATCCGGTATGGATACTCTATAACTAGCGTTGCTACCCAGGCTGAAGCTATTTCGTTTGCTGCAGAAAAACCGGTAGATCTTATTATTACGGGCTTAGAGCTTGATGATGGTACCGCAGAATCTCTAATTTTAGGGCTTACCAAAGACTTACATAAAAACATCCCCATTATAATTGTCACTTCCAGCGATTCCTTAGAACTCAGGGAAAAGTTTTTCGGATTAGGGGTGATGGACTATATCCTGAAGTCTGAATTGGACGAAGAGAAACTACGCCGATACTTTGAGGCTTTCTCCGCAGAGGACGAACTTTCTAAATATATTAGGAACCTGAAGTTTGCAGTTTTGGACGACTCTCAACTTATTCTCAAAATAGTTTCCCACATACTATCTATAAACGGTATTACCAAGATCAAACTCTTTTCCACCGCAGGTGAGCTAGTAACGTTTAAAGAATTGTTTGATGTGTATATCTTAGATATAGTACTACCCGATATGTCCGGCGAACAGGTAGTACATAAAATTCGTTCCCACAACAAAGACGCTATTATTATTAGCATGTCTAGATTTTCTGGTGAAAAGTCCTTAACTACTATTCTTATGGCAGGGGCGGACGATTATATTCATAAACCTTTTGATGCAGCCGAACTTATGTCTAGAGTCCGCATTAACGCTAGAGCTTTCCAATTGCGAAAACGGCTTGAATACCTAGCAGTTACAGACGGACTTACCGGACTGTTTAATCACCGTCATTCTTTTGAAAGGTTAGAAAAAGAAATCCACCGAGCTAAACGATATCGCCATCCCTTATCTTTACTATTAATAGATATTGACGATTTTAAAAGAGTGAATGATGAGTACGGGCATCGGTCGGGAGATAAGGTTTTGCAAGCTTTGGGAGAGAGATTAAAGGTACTTCTACGCGCTTCTGATATTGCTGGCCGGTATGGAGGAGAAGAGTTTATAGTTATTCTTCCGGAAACAGTGTTGACAAATGCTATAAAAGTAGGTGAAAAGATACGGGATTCTTTATCGAAAGATCCGTTAGATGGAGTATCGAAAGTAATAACTGCCTCGATAGGCGTTACCGAGTATAGAGATGGAGAATCGGCGGAAACTTTTGTAAACCGGGCTGATACCTTTCTCTATCGGGCAAAAATGAATGGGAAGAATAGGGTGGAATCGGGTTAATACAAAGTTTGTAAGCATGATTTAAAACAGACACTGCGGCGAAGAGGACTTGAACCTCCATGAGCGAACGCTCGCCAGCCCCTCAAGCTGGTGTGTCTACCAATTTCACCATCGCCGCAGGTTATAGAATGGCCGTATTTTATCCAAGAAAAGGCAGATTTGTCAAGGCGCCGCGTTATCTCCTGCGGGTCTGATGGAAAATCTTTATTCTTTACAGTTGCATATATCTGGCGTTTTGTTTAGGTAGTATTTAATCCTTCTCAGTTGCATATACTATGTCTCTTTAGTATATTTAAAACAATATTTAATATGGAGGAATTATTATGGCAGAAAAGGTATTAACTGAAGAAGAAATCACATTATATTTGGCACAACAACCAAAAGAAAAGCAAAAAGAGTTATTACGGAAGGCAAATGCTTTAAGAGGTAGAGAGACAAAAAAAGAAAAAACGGTAGAAGGTGCTTTAAATCTACTTAAACAATTCTCTTCGTTAAAAAAGGGAGACAAGGTTACTTTTCAAGGAGGTAGAGGCGGTACAGGAACTGGTGTATTTCAGTCTCTAGATGTTTACTGTAATGTTCGGGTAGGAAATAAAATTAAGAAAGTGGCTTTAACCAGTATTAAGAAATAATCTTAATTAAATTTTTAAAACTCCTCATATAAACAACAAAGGGTAATTATACCCTATAGTTCTCAAAGCTTCTCCGAAAAAAAACTGGAGTCCTATATCGACGAGCCTATTAATCAGGGCAGATGCGAGCTCCTGTTTCCCTAGATTAAAGGCTCATGGGGAGTCTCTTTTTCCACAACTCTTTGCCCTGCGCTGATTATGGGACACTCTTGCTTTCGAGCAAGTGCGTAACCTTTTCAAGGTTAATACCAGGAGATGGTAGCTTCCCTAGCATCCAGTCTGAGACCACCCGTTTTCAGTTGCTTCATCCCATTGTAAATCATCTGGGCTGGTATTCCTTTACTTTGCTAACTTCCTGCACGGGCTCGTTTGAAGGTGGCACTCTTTCGGAAGAACCCCCAGCTTTTGTCTTACCGAATACTCCAAGGTTGTCATCTCCTTTAAAAGGGGAATGACAACTATCTTGACTCATAGGGCCACTCTACCTGATAGCTTTGGGCGGTGGTGCATTTTCCATTGGCTTGCTAA
>JBDNDI010000064.1:0-10112 GCA_046719195.1 Spirochaetales bacterium
TAACCCGGGCCTATCGAAAACACCTAGAAGCCCTTGAAGGTAAAGAGGTTCCTGATTTATCCCTCTATAGAGAAGACCTATTCCGTGTAAGTCATAGAGAGTACTGTACCGGATTTTATTTTGGGAAAACTGAAGTGGAAGTACCCTGTCAAACCTCCTATGTAGAACACCATGTATTTGTAGGAACCGTGGAACAAAAAATAGGAAACAATCTCTACGAACTAGATGTCCGAAACAAAATTGAAGTAGGCAAACCCATTGAATACATCGGACCTGCTTTCCCTTACAAAACAGATGAAACTTTTACCCTGCTTTCCGAAGAAGGGCTGCCGCTTGCTAAGCTTTCCCATGGACAAAAAGGATACCTTTGTCCTAGTGTTCCATTGGAACCCGGATATATTCTTCGCTCAAGAGAGGAGACAAAGTGAATCCTAACCATACACCTGTGACCTTAGAAAATTTAGGCCTTAACTTACCACGACTCCTTATTCCCCGGCCTAATATTAGCTTAAAAGAATGGGCAATAATTGCCTGCGACCAATTTACTTCCGAGCCGGAAGTATGGAACCAGCTACACAATCAGATCGGCAGTAAACCTTCCACCCTGCATTGCATTTTACCTGAGTGTTTCTTAGGTAAACCGGATCAAGAAGACCGGATCCATCGACTTCATCGCACCATGGAACAATACGTACAAGAAGGTATAATTCTAGAAACCGAACCTGGCATTATGCTGGTAGAACGAACTACTCCCTTTGCCCAACGGAGAGGAGTTCTTCTTGCTTTAGACTTAGAAAATTATGATTTTAGCCTAGAGGCAAAACCCTTAATCCGACCCACTGAACAGACCGTGATGGAGCGCTTACCCCCCCGACTAAAAATTCGAAAAGGTGCCCTTCTAGAGTTCCCCCATACCCTTGTTTTAGTTAATGACCGGAATCATCCGGTAATTGACCCATTATTCACTTTCGTACAGGGGCAAAAACCCACGTATGAGACAGATCTGCTTTTAGAAGCGGGTTCCCTTCGGGGGTGGTTCCTACCCGCTTTCCAGGTAGAGCATCTGCTTAAAACTCAGCTTGAAAAAAACTTCGACAAGGAAAGTTTTCTCTATGCAGTGGGAGACGGTAACCACAGTTTAGCTGCGGCAAAACTTCACTGGGAAGAGATCAAAGCTAATTCTTCCTTACCGAATTTACAGCACCCTGCCCGATACACCCTGGTAGAGGTTATTAGTCTCTACAATCCAGGAATACGGTTTGAACCTATTCACCGGATTGTTACTCCGGCCTCCGTCCCTGGCTTCCTTAGCCTATTACACAATACAGCCGAAGTCCAGGTTCATCCCGAATCTTCCTTTGAAGCTTTGCAACGCTGGGTAATGAAATCCTCTAAAAAGGAGTTTGTGTTTGGAATTTCCTCCCAGACTTCTCACTATGGGATAAAAATCCTTCATCCTAAAGATCCTACTCCCATTGAAACTGCTCAAAAAGTTCTGGATCTATACTGTCACGAACATGCAGAAGCAAAAATAGATTATATCCACGGAGAGCAAACCTTTGTTTCTCTCACCCGGCAGGAGATGGTGTTAGGCGTGTTTTTGCCTCCCTTTCCGAAAGAGCACTTATTCCCCTACATTGAACAACAGGGAATCCTACCCCGGAAAGCCTTCTCTATTGGTGAAGCTTTGGAAAAAAGATTCTACCTAGAAGGCCGAAGAATTCGGCCCTAGATTACAAATCCAAACAAAGATCATCAACTGGCAATTCGGCTGAAGCCCCAACCCTACTTCTGTCTTTAATTAGATCTAATTTTTAAAAGAAGGAATACCACTATTCCTATACAAAGTGCAAAAGCCCGGAGGAGGGGTTCAGGTCGAAACGAAGAAGGAGGAGGCAGTCGTACAATGGAACCAGGTGAAACAGCTTCGTTCTTAGGTGTCCTGCCTACTATGCGTACAAAACCTTCTTCTCTTAAAGCCAAGTGATACATCCGGGCTTCTAAGCGTATCTGTTCGGGATCGGATTGTAGAGCAGCAATTCGTTGTTGGAAGTTCCTGCCTTGCTCCTCTATTCTATCTAGGTTTTCTTTTAAAATCCGGTAATGACTCTGTAATTCTTTATATGCCAAAAAACCTGTAGAACCAAAAAAAAGAGTGGAAGTAAGATACACTAACGCACAAACATAGGTGCTGATTATGAGACGGCGGAGAATCATCACTATTAATTACGGAAAAGATTCTTCCAAGCTTGAAGATTTCCTTATTATTGACAGGTAAAAAACCGTGGGGTAGAGTATAAATTGGATTCATGGAAGAAGCGGACATGCCGAAAATAAATTGTAAGTACCATTCCAGGTCCAGGAGTGAAAGATGTCAAATACGGATGAAATGAGTGGAAATTCTTCCTCCCTCTCAAAAAAAAGTCCTTTTTTCGATCCAATGGAAGATCCAACACCTACCTTAGATGAATATGGTGTGTGGGTAAAATCAGGACCCGAGCCGGTTGAAGAAGAAGTGTTTGAAATTGATGAGGGAGACCAATTAAAAGATCTCCCAGAAACTTCCTCTATGGATCTTACCTTGGAAGAGGAAGAGTTGCTAGGAAGCCTTGAATCTTCCGAATCAAAATCAGAGGAAAAAGCAATAGAGTCCGAAGAACAAGCTGAACAAACCGGGTTAGAGGACGTTGAGCTTGAAGAGGAAGCCCTGGATCTAGATTTTGGAGAATTACCCGAATTAGAGAAAGAGACTCCCGCGGGAACAGAAACTTCTGAATCCTTAGAAACTACCGAATCCTTAGAATTTCCCTCTGAAGGGTTGGAAGCCTTGGAGGATTTCGAAGAGGAACCTACTCTTCCTACTGCCCAAGAAGAAATAGCCACCTTTACTGAAGAAGAACCTATTCAGGAAACAGAAGAAGAACTTCCTGAATTAGAATTAGAAGAACCTACCCTGGAAGCATCAGCTCCAGAAGCGTTAGCACCGGAAGAACCAATGGAACAACCCCCTATGGAAGAAACCCCTGAGGAACAAAGCCTTATGGAAACAAGTTTGGAAGAAGCAAAAGAAACAGAAACTCCGGTACAATTCAGCGATGTAGAAGCGGTAACCCGAGAAATGAGTAGTGAACCTTCCCTTACTGTGGATATCCTAACAAAAATCGAAGAGGAACTGGCAGAGATTAAAAACGAGCTAGCTGAATTAAAGAAGGAATTATCCGCACTTCGACCAGCCTCAAAAGTAGTTGATACTAGCACAGTGCAACAGGAAGTTGCCCCCCCTTCCACCCCAAGTATGGAGGAGGGAGGATTTTTTGAAGAGGACGAAGACGAGACTATCGCCCTTACAGGAGACGAGTTAGACAATATTCTTAACACAGCCGATATTACCGAGGAAGCAGGAGAACCAAGTCCTTTACCCGAAGATTTGGAGTTAGAGCCTCTTGCTATGGAAGAAGGGCCTATTTTAGAGGAAACCCCGGAGGAAGAGGAGAAAGAAGAGGAGAAAATTATTCCCGTGACCACTCCGGAAGAGCAGGCTATTATTGAAGAGTACAATAAAGAGCTGGAGCAATTTTCCACCGCCGAAGTACATTTTGAAGAGGCACCTTTCGAAGCAGAAGATATAATCGATCAACAAGCGGTAGAAACGATCCCGGAAGAACCTATTATCATTGAAGAATTATCCGAAGAGCCTTTAGAAGAAGAACTTCCTTCCGAAGAAGAGTCGGTATCTCTTGAAGAAGAAACCTTAGGCGAAGCCACCCTTGAGGAAAAACTTGAGGAAAAAGAAGATCTTTTTGAGGTAGAAGAAAAGCCCACAATAGAGGAAAAACAAAAAGAAAAACCAGCAGAAACTGTATTTGGGTTAGAAAAACCTGCTCCGCAGACAGTACCCTCATTAGAAGACCTTGTTTCCGAGGAAGGCACTGGAACAGAGGTAGGGCAGGAACAAATATTTGAAGAGACCCTTGAACAACCTTTAGTTACAGAAGAAACGGTTGAAAAAGCTCCGGAGGAAGAAGGGGTTATTGAGTTTGATTTAGAAAGCTTAGAAGAGCCAGAAGCGGAAACTGAAATTGAAGCAGAAGCCGCAGTTGAGAAAAGGGAAGAGACTCCAGGTGAACTTGCTTCCTTCGAAGAAGAACTAGAAGAGATGGAAATTGCCCTTCCCCAGGAAGAGGAAAAAATTGAAGAATTAGAAGAAGGCACACCGGAAGAGTTAGAGGCCTTACCTTCGGAAGAGGAAGCCCCTGCAGTACCTCTAGAAGAACCCCTCCCTGAGCTCCACATACCTAGGGAAGAAAAGGCTCCACCAAAACCAACTGTTAAATCAGAAGCAGCTAAACCTACCCTAACTGCGGGTATGCCAGAAAGCCTGCGGCAAGAGATAAAAGCGGTACTTCAGTATATGGATCAACTTTTAGAGGCTCTACCTGAAGATAAAATTCAAGAATTCGCAAAATCAGAGCATTTCGATGTATACCGCCGTCTATTTGAAGAATTGGGGTTGGAGTAAGGTATGGGATTATTGGAACGAGCCTTAAGTACGGAAAAAAAAGTATCAGATAATTCCCAGCCCGCTAGCCTTCTTAAAAGAGCTTCTTACATTCGAAACCTGAATAGGGAGCAACAGGATAGAGAAAAAAAAAATTCTCCAGAGCAATCTCTACCTCCCACCCAAGAACCTCTTACACCCTAGATCCGTTAAAAACTGTGCGAGGGGTGTTGAAAGAACTTTCCCAGTTAAAGGAAAGTTTTGAAGCCCCTGCACAATGGTTTCAGGTATTAAAATCCCATCTAAAAATAGAAAAGGGAGCCTTACTTTTACCCGATCTCTCAGGTGGGATCTTTTCACCCTGGATCCTTTCGGGTTTTGACCGTACCACCTATTATAGGCTACGGATACCTGCAAGTTACCTATATAACGTTTTTCACCGTTCACCCACACCCCTTCTTTTGTTTAAACAAGAAGACCTTCAAAACTTGTCAGAACACTTCTCTAGTAGAGAGTTTGGTTTGTTGCAATCTCTTTTAATGTACGGTATTTTTTACCAGGAACAGATTATTGGCGTACTTATACTCTCCGAATCTTCTGTATTGGAGTGGGATCTCCCCTTGCTGGACCTCTTTTTTACCGTTATTGATGAGCTAACTTCGCCCTTACTCTATGCATTCCGATCTGCCCGACAGGAAAAATTAAAAGCAACGGTTGTGTACACTCCCTATGAATTTAAATCTCTTATTTCCAAAGTTACCGATAAAGAGGGCATTTTTTTTACTTTAGATTCTAGCCTGTTAGAAAAAGCGTTTAAAGTAACAAACCCGGAAATGGATCCTTTCCCCATGTTGCAGGATTTAGCTACCGTCATTTCCAACATGTTGGAGGGTTTACCTGTTTTAATATACCAAGAAGAGCAAAAAATTTATTTTTACCGGAGTTCCATTGACAGGGATCTATTTACCCATCAACTTGAGGCAGCATTAAAGCATGTATTTCCAGAGCTTTCCAACCTGCCCTCTTTAGGAATTACAAGTTCAAATTCCTTTTAACGTGTATGGAGGAACTTCTCATTAGCAGGAAAGGTTTACCTACTGCACGGTATAGAGGCAATTTACTACACTCTTTGTATGATCCAGAAAAAGAAGCAGACCAATACTTAAAAACTCAATACGTGCTGATCAAATCCTCTCCCATTTTAATAATAGGCTCTTGTTTAGGGTATTTAGAAGCTTTGTTGCAGAAAAACGAGCCCCATATAAAAATTTTAAGCTTGCAACTAAGCTCATTTTTTAGAGGTAAAACTCAGCATACTTTACCAGAAAATCAGTGTTGGTACCCGGATAGTTCTATTCCTTTAAAGGATTTCTTGTTACATACAATCGAAGATCCGGAGCTTTCATCTTTACGTATTCTACTTTGGAATCCGGGCATACAAGCCTACGAAGGCACTGGACAGGAAGTTGTAAACCAGGTAATACAGTTTCTAAGAGAGCGGACCCGAAGTGTTCAAACTCTTGTAGCCTTTGGCAAAAAATGGATTCTAAACGCCCTGAAGAACTTCCTGTTCCATCCCCTAAACTGGAAATTAAAACATCATCCCTATCCAATCTGTATAGCAGCGTCTGGCCCAAGCTTAAAAAGCTCCCTCCCTTTCTTAGCTAAATACAGAGATCGATTTGTCCTCTGGGCTTTACCCTCTTCTTTGCAGGCTTTGGTAGAAGCTTCTATAATACCGGATCTAATTCTACTTACCGATGGTGGATTCTATGCTTCCCGCTTAATACACCCGATTTTGCGAATAAACAATCTAATAAATACACCCATACCCCTGCTTACTCCTTTAACCGGAGCTTTCCTTCCCCCTCACCCCGCGCTTACACCTGTTTTTTTTCACCAGGGATTGGAAATTGAAAAATTACTTCTCTCAAACCTGTCCATTCCTTTAGAGTATTATCCCCCGAATGGTACAGTTTCTGGATCGGCTGTAGAAATAGCTCTAAGAATCACCTCAGGCCCCATAGGGGTGTGTGGCTTAGATCTTTGTACAACCAGCAGTACAGATCATGTGCGCCCCCATCCTTTTGAAACTCTTTTAGACCTTCAACAAAACCGCAGGGCGGGTACCGAGACTCCTTGGATTAGCCGTTTGTGGAACTTGTATCCTGATCATGCATCTAGGAACTGTCGCACCAACCCTGCTTTGAAAACTTACGCAGGCTGGTTCCAACAATCCAAAGATCGATGGTTTTCTAGGGTATTTCGGTTATACCCCTCTCAAATTTCAACAGGAATGAAACCTATTCCTCCTGAGTTCCTTGCTACCTTAAGCCCAATTTCACCTGTATCCCTATTGCAGGAATCGGGTGGACTATCCGGAAAGGATAAAAAGGAAGCGCTTCAAAAGATTTGTAATGCCATCAGAGAGGAGAAACCTCTATTAGACAAAACAACGGATCTGTTGTTTCGTACCTCCTTACTGAAAGATCCTGGATTCCTATACACTCTAGCTCGGTTAGAAAAGCAAATAGGAGGTGACTTCTGCAATCCCTGATTTTTCAGAGGAATCTTTTAGCTCTCGGAGTTCGCCATCCTGCTTTAGCCGAAAAATTAGTTGATTTTACCCCAAAAGAGGAACCGCAATACTTAGAATTCCGAACTTCCCAAACGAAGAAAGAGGTGCTTTGCCTTAGACAAAATCAGCGCCTATACCCTCTCCATTCGCTGGTAGATCCTGAGAAAGAAGGAAAAAGATTCCTAATCAATTATCCTCCAAAGGGTTTTGTTATATTCCTCGGGTTAGGTTGTGGGTATCATATCGAACCTTATTTAGCCTTTACGGAGGTTACCACTCTTTTAATAATTGATACAGATATCCAGGTTCTCTATGCAGTTCTCTGCCGTATCGATCTTCATAAATTTTTTTTAGACCCTCGGGTATTTCTTTTAATCGACCCTTCGAAAGAAGAACTGGAAGATTTCTTTCTATCCCATTATTTACCTTCTCTTTCCGGAGATATACAAACCGTACCCCTGCGCTCCCGGATAAACCTAGCCATGGAATTCTTTCAACCCTGTATTGAAGTTTTTCACAAAGGAATGGAAACCTTATCGAATGACTTTACGGTACAATCTCATTTTGGGAAAAAATGGTTTGCCAATTCTCTAGCCAACTTACCCATAGCGGAAAAAGCAACTCTAACAATATCACCCAAAGCAAAGGTTTGTATTACTGCGGCGGGTCCTTCTTTGGAAGAATCGATCCCAAAACTAAAAACAATTCGAAAGGAGGCCCTGCTGATTGCAACTGACACCTCCCTCCCAGCTCTGCTAGAACAGGATATACTTCCGGATTTAGTACTCTCGATTGATTGCCAGCACATCTCCTACCATCATTTTTTAAGAGGGTTGCCTGAAGAAGTGCCTCTAATTTTAGATCTAGCCTCCCCTCCCCTATTGGCTCGTATTACTTCCAAACTACTCTTCTTTGCGAGTCCCCACCCGTTTAGCCGATATATACGTACGTATTGGCGTCAATTCCCTCCTTTGGATACTTCGGGAGGGAATGTAACTCATACGGCGGTTTCGTTAGCCTTAGCTCTGCAAGCCCAACAGGTGTATCTTTTTGGGGCAGACTTTTCATATCCCCAGGGTAAAAGTTATGCCCGCGGTACATACCTTTATCCATATTTTTTTCAAAAAAGTAATCGCTTCCTTCCAATAGAAGCATCCTTTATTCATTTTTTATTTTCTCATCCCTTACTAAAGAGACTCTCTTCGGTTAAGGGTATCCAGTATCTCCCGCCCCGAATGGAAAGCTATAGGACTTTGTTAGAAGAAGTCATTGAGCGCTCTTCCCTTTCTTTGATAAAAAACCCCTTTGAAATTCCTTCTATGGCTATTTCTAATCCTAATGCCCACTCAACCCTTGTAAGTTTCTTTTCTGCGGGCGCCTCCCCTTGCTCCTGGAGGGAGTTCCTCTTAGATTATCAAAGAAAAATCCAAACCTTACCCAAACCTTCGGATCCGGTTATATCCTACTTTCATTCCTTGGATTCCAACCAGAGAAACCTATGGACTACCCTTCTTCCCATAAGTGCAGTTGTACTTAGAGAAAAAGCAAATGGAGAACCTCTTCCTTCCCAGCTACTCTTAGAAAGCAGGGAATGGGCTTTAGAGAGAATCGAAAGAACCCTTCAAGTATAGATAATACCCCCATATCCCACAAAGGAGGAGGAGGGATGTTTCTCCCAACTTGTTCCGTATCCCACAAGAGTACCTTTTAAACCAAGTTCTCGGGCAAAGGAAACCGCTGCTGCAGCAGCTCCGGCTGAACAAGCGGATTGATTCTTTTCTGCCTGAGCAAGTACTTCATCGGGATCCAAATGCAAGGCTGCTTCCAGGAAGGGAAAATCGTTTTCGTTCCGAACCCATTGAAGGGCCTGTTCTCCTACACCTTTGGAAATAAACCCATAGTTAGGACCATAATGGGTTAGATCCGTAGAGGCTAACAAAACAATAGATTTTCCTTCTTTTCGCAAAGCTGCAAGGAATTTCCCAAGCCTAATGGCTTCTGCATTAGGCGGGCAGCGCAGACAAACAACCCGTAGGGAAGGGAAACAGCTATGTAATAAAGGTAGCTGCACCTCTACGGTATTATCTCCATCCGTAGCAAGGTGGGGCTGGAACTTTTGGATGATTCTAAGTTGTAGATCTTCGTCCCCTTTTAGAATACCCAGAGGAGTTTCAAAACCATCGTAGGAATATAGGCAGAGCGAGTCTTTCTGACCTAAATGTCCCCCTATAACGACGCAGGTATCTTGTACGCTTAGAGTGGATATGACCCTATAGGCTAAGTCACCCGAGAAAAACCAACCTGCATGGGGGGCTATTCCCGCAAGAGACTTTGCTTCTTTTGGAGCATAATTACGTCTATATTTTTCAACCGTGGCTTGAACCTCTGCAGCGGAGGAAGGATACCATCCCTCAGGAAGGGATCTTTTTTTTATTTTCATAAAAACCTCCGTTTATATCCTGCACAAATTTAAATTTTGCGTATACTATGTATAGTATGGGTAGAAAAACATTAGTAGTCTATACGGTCTTTAGTCTTTTTCTTCTTGTAGGTACTCTTTTAGGAAGCTTTGGTAGGGTACACCTGGTTCGGCTTAGAAATCAAGAAATTTCCCAGGCTGTGGTTCGTTCTTTACGATCAAAGGTAGAGCAATTCTTACAAAAAGGACATACCCTAAAAGAGCCTTTATTTTCTTCCTTAATTCGAGAAGAATTTGATACCCATCCCTACCTTCAACTTTTATTAATGTATTCTGTAGATGGAGGGGTGGATTATCTGAGGGCCCGTTCCGCCGACTTTCTACCTTTTTCAAAATCCGAGTTAGAATCTTTTAAAGGGCTACCTCCTATAAAACATAATTCCTTTTCTTATGCAAAGATTACAACCTCTCTCGCCCTCCCCCCCCATACCAGTTACCTTATAGATGTAGTGTACCAGATCCTTAGCTTGAACGATCTATTCCCAATAGTCCGGGATGCCGTCCTGATTTTCGGTTTTCTTTCACTCCTAAGCTTTGCCTTTTATTTTTTTTCCCTA
>JBDNDI010000065.1:0-10029 GCA_046719195.1 Spirochaetales bacterium
TTCTATGTTCATATGCCAGGTATCGGGTAAAACATACGTATAATCCCTAGGGGTTCCTTCCAATAAAGACCAGGTGTCATCTAGGCTATTTCCAAGGGGAGACTCAAAACGATTAATTGCTTCCACCAGAAAAGGGGTTTCTAATTTTTTTGCTTCTAGAGACAATTCCCTTATAGATTGTTTTAAGGCTTCTCGATGGGCTTGGGAATTTTCCCCAGCCATGCCTTTTAAAAAGCCGGCAATTATCCCTGCATTAAGCTTTTTCGCAAAAGCAAGGAACTCTTTCGCTCTAGCTACGGATTTAGTTCTTTTCGGTTCGTCCGAGGAAGAAAGGGAAAGCTGCTCGGTTTTTGCCGTTAATCCCGTAGCGAACATGGATACCTCTAGGTTGAACTCCCTTAAAAAAGCTTTAAGCTCTGAAGGTTCGATAGAATCGGGGTCTTTTATGTTCAACTCAACTCCGTCAAACCCATGGCTTTGTAAAACTTTTAGGTTTTCGATAAACTCCTTGTTGTTCTGGTAAGATTCTGGAAGCACAGTTTGTAAGGCTAAGTAATAACGATATAATCCCATACCATCTCCTCACATATTTAATACTTTGCGCAAAGCTTCAACCTCTTTCATTTGGGTTACCATGATATACAAGTATAGACCTTGGGGCTCCAAAGAATCCATTAGTTTGGAAAGCTCTTCCGGGGTAAAAGAGCCGCGGATTAAAAGAGGTTTGTTTGCCTGTTGCACCTGCTGAAAATACGGAATTAACCAATCTAAGGGGGGGCCTCCTACATCATTGTTTATCTCATAGCAGCGTATTGCAGGGATCTCCAACATCTTGTCTAAGACAAACATACTGGTTGCATGTAGGTGGATAAAACTAGATTCAAAACAGGAGGCTACTTCTTGATCCACAGGTTTAAGGTATTGTTGATACAAGTCGGGAGACAGAACAGCTACCCCGTCTTCCTGCATGCGAATAATGGACCCTGGCGCCCAGAGACTGTACTGAGCGTCAAAATATCCTCCATAAAATAGAGGAATACGTTTCCAGGCTTCCCGGGTGATCCAAATAAAAAAATCTCCCATTTTTTGGAGCAACGGATACGCTCTATCCGGTTCTAACATTAAGTCTATTACTGCTTGTTCATGGCCTCGAAGGTTTACCAGGTAATCAAAAGGACCTGTAAGAGTGCCATGAGAAACAGGGTACCTACCCCGGGAATGCTTAACCAGGGTGTCTATAAAATCAATATATTTCTGAAACCATAGGGATTGGCTGTCCCATCGGACTCTTTCTGCTTCTTCCCAGCTAAGGTTCTGCTCTTCTGCTACTACATTCCCTGGAAGTACCCGCATGGAGCTTCCTAGAATGCCCTCACCCCAGAAAACCGCCTGGGATGGAGATGCCCCGCGAAGAATATCGTCCCCCATTTCCTCTCCTTCCCGAAGAAGATGTTCTTGATCCTCTAAAAAATCCTCGGGGTGTATCATTTCCGGAGTAAGAGGCGCATCCTTTTTCCAGGAAGCACTAGCTTTAAACTCATCTAAAGGAAACCAGCTTTTAAAGGAAAAACCCACTAAAGGACGTTTAACCTTTTCCCGAGCCCAAAATTTTTTATATCCTTCAATTTTTTGGGGATCGTTTCCAAACGCATACATGCTTTTAATCCGCGGAATTAGTTCATTTCAAATCCACCATCTACATTGAGGGTTTGCCCTGTAATGTAGTCCGATTCAGGCGAACAGAGAAAAAGAGCTGCTGCGGCCATATCTTCGATAGAACCCGGCCTTTTTAAAGGAATTCGGGCTATGAACTCTTCGCTCGCCTTACGGGCATCTACTCCAAAAGCCCTCTCTTTCTGACGATTGTTTTCCTCCCACATGGGGGTCATTACTACACTCGGGGCTATAGCATTTACGTTGATATTATAGGGGGCAAATGCCAGGGCTGCTGATTGGGTAATACTGATTACTGCGGCCTTGCTAGCTGCATAAGCTAACTGGTAGGCCCGGCCCCTACGCCCGGATATCGAAGTAAAGTTTACGATCTTTCCATAGGAACGATCCGCTTTTCCTGCCTGTTTTACTTCTTCGGGAACCCTATCAACCATTACCTGGGCGACCGCTTGAACGGCAAAAGCCGTACCTTTCTGGTTTATATCAATCACCCTATCCCATTCATCTTCGGTAACATCAAGAAAATTATTACTCTGTACCACGCCTGCGGTATTTACAAAAATATCGATGGTCCCAAAATCTTTAACAATTTGTTCCACTACTTTTTTTATCTGAGCAGGTTTTGAAATATCAAGACTATAAGTTCGCACAACTACATCCTGTTTTCTAAGTTGGTCTGTTAATTCAAGTAATACATGTTCCTGGATATCTGCTAAGGCTAATCTAGCTCCTTCCTGGGCAAACCGCCGAGCAATGCCCCTACCAATGCCCGAAGCTGCACCTGTAATAAAGGCAACCTTTCCTTCAATCTGTTTTTGCATCATATACTGTTACCTCCTGCTATATAAATCTTCCGCAATCTCCAGGAACCATTGTTCCAAGCGTTCTGCATAAGTTTTCTGAAAGTCTTCCGATACATCATACAGTTTGTCTCTTAGAATAAACCGATTCTGTTCGTCTCTTTTACCCACGGGAACAAAGCAATAATAATGAAATAATTTTCTTGACGGATGAGGGGTAGGATCCGTTTGCACCTCCTGTAAACAATCTTTTGCAAAGGAAGATCCTTTCTTTGCTTCTCCCTGAACAAATTGATACACCTCCTGCCACCAAACTTTAAATAATGCAGGATGTACCTGGTATAAGGTTTCTGCAAATATTAATTGGAGCATAGGAGAGATTTTAAAATTGATTCTTCCCCTTGTGGCACGACCAAATACCTTTCGAGTCTCTTTCGAAAGATCATCTCCGGAGTGGCAGTCTAGCATGAGATTGTATAGAGAGGCGATTTGTGAGATTTGTCGAACTCGTTTTTCCAATCCAGAAGGCCCATCGGGACATCGGTAATCGGTACTTTTCTCCACTCCAAAGTTGGGGGCAAGATGGGTAACCGGAAGATGCCTACGTTCAATTTCTAAGGCTAAAAACACCACTTCCTCGGGACGAGTTATACATGCACAAGTGGACACTTCCGGGGGATTTTCATCGATGGATAACTCCAGATCAAAAGGCTCTGTACCCTTTAAAGAACGGAGATGCGCGCAGAGCTGTTCTAATGCTTCTAGAGCCTTCCAATACTTTCCTACAAGTCTTCCAATAGTTGCCTGGTCCGGTGCATAGGGTACTCCGGCTAGGTTTCGATATCGACGGTGGTACAGTAAAATATCTCTTTGTTCTCTTTCATCGGGAATCTGCTGGGTAAGATACTCTAGAGATTTCGAATCAGAAGCCTCCAAAAAGGCAGAGTATCCTAAAATATCGGACACATCCAAGGTAAAGAAAGTGTAGTGACGGGCAGCTTCCATAACCTTTTTTGCCCGATCTAATCCCTTGGGTCCTCTCTTAACTTGAATATGATCTGCGTCTGCTCCATATTTTGGAAACGTCGAGTCTTTCAGAACAGCTAACACTCCTGCATGTAAGAGCCCTTCAAAGGTACTACCCGTATGACCTTCCGCGATTGTGCCAAAACTAAAAAGATAATTCTCCTGCGCAGGAAGGCCTTCCTTTAAGTCCTCCAGCAGGTTTAGTTCCCTTAGAGAGTTTTGAATCATGTTCGAAGCGATTCCACCTTTTTCCATTGCCCTTAGGGCGGCTGGCCAAACAAACACGGTATGTCTGTCTCCAATACCTAATCGGGGAACTGTCCCTAAAGCTTTCGGGGCTTTTTCAGGATTCAATTCTTTCAGATATCTAGCTAAAACCTCCATATCCGTGGGGTATAGCGAGAGAGTCCGGTTTCCCGATAAGGGCTTTGTTGCAAGGGGGTACCCTAAGAGGGAAGTACCCTGCATCGGTCCAAGACGGATAAACAGATCCTGCCCATCAGGATAAGAACCTAAAAACACATCCCCCCCTTTGTCAGGAGCATGGGAAGAAGGATAGATGGTTATATACCGCCCTTTTAGGGGTGGTGCCAGGTTGTTACCCGATAGTTTCTCTACCTGAATCCAAAAGTTTTCCTCTTCCTGAAAAGCCATGGAAATAGCTGCATCCCGGTCCCAGGTAGTCGTATCTAAAACAGCCGGATTTTTTGCCGGATCTAACCTTAATTTTCCAAAGCTGTGCTCTGCCATACACTACCCCTTTGCCAATCCTTCCATTCGGTTTTTTACTTTTTCACTCATTTCCTGGTACATACCGATAAACTGGGTAAGCGTTTCCTGTACAGGCTTCCAATGGGCAACCGCTGCGGCATCTGTATCCGCCAAGGCTAGGGGTCTTTTTGGTTTACCCACTTCACCATTTTCCGGCACCCACCAGGCCTGCCGAAAAATTTCACTCTGAAGAAGAACCCTTAGATCTTCTTCAGGGGTTGCCCCGTGAAGAGAATCGGGAACCAAACCTCTTGTATGACGGTCATAAGCTCTCCGGACATTAGGGAAAATAGTAATTAAAGGGATTCCCCATAGTTCAGAGATGTCCGGGATCCAATCATCATATATCCGTAAAGAAGCAATCATGATCTTTACTTTTTCTGGATCTACTCCTAGCCCACCTTTCTCGGAATCTGAGTACAGCCGATGGGCAGCTTTTCGGGCTACTTCAACCCCTGCCCATCGAGCAGCTTCCACTCCCCTTTCTACTCCCAAAGATTTCAATTCATCTCGAACCGGAAACGCAAGTCTACCGTTCATAATCGCTATATAAGAAACAAGGGCGTTGCCCTTCTGCAGAACTTCAGCAAAGGGAAGAGCCTGAAAAAGACTAAAGGTTAAAGTAATAGTTACCCCAATGCCCTTAGAAGTTAATTGCTCTGCTGCTTTCAATCCTGCAGCCGTAGAAGGTACTTTGATTACTATATTAGGAACTCCCGAAAGGCGTTTCTCTAACTCCTTATAGATAAATACCGCCTCTTTCACCATATGATTGCTATCATGGTGTGCCTTGGGATTTACCTGTACACTTACATATCCCTGTTTGCCTTCGCTTAATAGGAAGATCGGTCGAAGGAGACGGCAATTTCGCTCTACTACTGATGCGGTAATCAGAGCGTTAATTTTTTCAACAGCAGAAGAAAGCTCTTCCGGTTTCCCTGCCAATAAAGCATGAAGTTTTCTTTTGGTATAGGAAGATCGAATTACCTCGTCTACCTGGGGATCCCAGTAGGAAGGGTCTATATCCCAGGCTAGTTTTATTAAAACAGGATTGGTAGTAACAAAGGAACCTCCCACCCGTATCATGGTATCTAGAAAATCTGCATAATCATTTCCTAATTCAGTGGGAACCTTACCCTGTAAAGCCTGTTGTGCCACTTGTCTTAGATTAGACTTTTCATACTCATGGATTAATTGCTCCATATAGCGGAGCATACCCCCACCACAGAGGGCAGCTACAGCGGTTTCCAATTCCTTTGGATCTGTAATTCCTTCTGCTTGCAATCTAGCCCGAGTGTGTTTTCGGATTTCTTCTTCAACTTCTTTGGCTAGCACAGAATCTAACGGTAGATTATATAGAAGCAGATCTTTTGCACGCTGAAAGAATCCCTGTATTTCCTCTGCTTCCATACAATTTTTTAAGCCCCGTTCTGCCGGGAAGGACCGGAGATCTAAAGAAAGGTGGAGCAGAAAATGAAGGAGGGTTTTCTTTTCTTTATGCGGAAGGGTAGCAAAATGGGCTTTAATTTTCTTTTCTAGAAAACTGAATCTTTTTTCTAAGGTATTTCGGTCAGAGAAATACAGTAGAGCTCCTCTAATAGCTTCCTCCTGCCCTTGTAAAAGAGTTTCCCACAATACCGTTGGGGAAGCTTTCTCCCAACCTTTTTTTTCTTCTTTAATGCTGTCCATAAGGCTCTTCTTAACGACCCTTTTCATCAAGCTCCCTCCTATTCGTGGATGTACCCCTCTAAGGTCAATACTGCATCCCGGGATGCAATTATATGGGCAGCCATTACCTGTTCAATCTTATCCTCATCTTTAGTTAGTAAGGCTTCCAGGATGGCCATATGTTCTTTATTTGTAGACTCAATTCTCTTAGGGATCCGACCTGCCAAAATACGCATTCTCTGGTTTTGATCCATTACCACCCGATATAATTCAATTAAATGCCTGTTTCGGGTGCTTTCGATTATATAATCATGAAGTTCCCTGTCTTTTTGAAACCACTCTTTAAAAGAAAGCTGTAGTATATTCATATGAGCGAATAGTTCTAAGAACTGTTCCAGCACCTTAGAATCCATCTGCCGACTGGCAATTCTAGCCATTCTAGGTTCTAATAGTAGGCGGATTTGATAAATCTCATAGATATCTTGTAAAGAAATGGGAGAAACAAAGGTTCCCTGACGCGGGTAGATATCGATAAGGTGTTCCCTCTGTAAACGAAGCAAAGCTTCCCGGATGGGTGTACGGGAAGTACCGAACTCTAGAGAGAGTTGGTCTTCGTAAACCACAGTTCCCGGAAGCATTTCACAGGTTATAATACGCTCCTTTATTTTTCTATACACCTGCTCCTGAAGGGCTTCCCTTTTTAATCTTGTTTTCTCTTTGGAGGTGACAAGTTCGATTCCTTCTAATTCACCCATTAAAGTATTATTGCTCCTTCGGATCTAATACGATCTTGAGCCCTTTCTTGGCCTCAAACAGGTCAAAAGCTTTCTTCCAGTCTTTTAGAGGTAGGATATCGGATACTAAGGGTTTTAATTGTACCTGCCCATGGGCTACCATCTGCAAAGCCTTCTTCCAGGAAGACCAGCGGGAACCTAAAGAACCGGTAACTTTTAATTCTTTATAGCAGATTCTTTCAAAATCCAGCGATATAGGTTTACCAAATAAACCTATTTGGGTAAGTTGTCCTCGTTTCCTTACAACTTGTATTCCGGCTTGAAGAGCTTTTTCGCTTCCCGAACACTCCAATACTACATCTACTCCCCTACCTTCTGTCAACTCTTCTACCACTTGTTCTAGCTTCCCCTGGGTAACATCAAGAACCCAATCTGCTCCTAAGGCTTTTGCCTTTTCTAAACGTTCTTCATCAACGGGTGTACCCGTAACCAATACTTTTGTTCCATACGCTTTGGCTACCTGAAGGGTGGCTAGGCCGATAGCTCCTGGCCCCGACACTAATACAATATCCCCTACCTGCAAATGGGTTAATTCAACTACCGCATGGACAATACAGGCTAGGGGTTCCATCAAGGCACCCTCTAAAAAAGAAATGGAATCACTCAAGGGATGGAGTCTAGCAGCCGGTACTACGGTATAAGGTGCAAATGCACCATTGAACCAATACCCTAAGGTCTTCCTCTGGTTGCAAAGGTTATAGAAACCTTCCCGGCAGTGCATGCATACACCGCAATAGGAATAAGCCGTCTCTGACACCACCCGGTCTCCCGGCTTAAAACCTTCTACACCCTCGCCTACCTCAACAATAGTGCCACTAAACTCATGGCCTGTAATTACGGGAGGACGCACCGGAATAGCAATATCGCTATGGTATATATGCAGGTCAGAACCACATATCCCTGTGTATTGAACCGCTATTTTTACTTCTCCCACCTTAGGAACAGGTTCAGGAACTTCTCGCAATTCCATGTTACCTGGCCCGGCTGCATATTTTACTAGTCCTTTCATAATCTTTTACCCCTTTTTCTTTAATACCTTTTCCACTGCCTGTTCCATATGCTTAGCAGTTAATCCATATTTTTCCAGTAAAGCAGAATAGTCGCCGGATTCGGCAAAAGTATCCTGGATCCCTACAAAAGCTAATGGTACAGGTGCTTCCTGGGCTAATACTTCGGCTACAGCTCCCCCTAACCCTCCATAGACGGAATGTTCTTCGGCTACCACCACTGCGCCTGTCTCTCGGGCACATTGAGTTAAGAGTTCACGGTCAATAGGTTTTATGGTATGTATATTAACCACACGGGTAGAGATTCCTTTCGCAGCTAAGGATCGTGCCGCCTCCATGGCTCGATGCACCATATAGCCGGTAGCTACAAGAGTTACATCCGAGCCTTCCCGTAATACCTTTCCTTTACCTAAAACAAAAGGAAGGGAGGAATTCTCCGGAATTTCTGGGCACTCATTCCGGTGAATCCGTAAGTAAAGGGGTCCCCGATGTAAAACGGCTGTTTCTGTGGCAGCTTTCATATCTACGGCATCTGCAGGGCTCACCACTACCATATTGGGAAGAGCCCGCATAAAGGCAATATCTAAAATCGAATGATGACTAGCCCCATCGTACGAATCCGAAAGACCACAGTAGGTTCCGGCTAATTTTACATTTAAATTTGTGTAGGCGATCAGACTACGAATAGGATCTGCACAACGCAGTACCATAAAACAGGCAAAGGTGTTAACAAATGGAATCAGACCTGTGGTAGAAATACCGGCTGCCAATGCTGCCATATTCATTTCTGCTATTCCCACATCAAAAAACCGATTAGGGAAGGCTTCTCCGAATAAGATGGTACGGGTAGAGTTGGCCACATCGGCATCAAAAACGACAATCTCCGGATATGTTTTCCCTAAATCTAAAAGGGTTTCCCCGTATACCTGACGCATAGCTTTTCCCGTTGGTGCTGCCATTAATTTCCCCCTTCCAATTCTTTCATAGCGGCTAGATACTCTTCTTTACTAATAGGTTTACCATGCCAGGAATGTTTCCCTTCCATAAAAGAAACGCCCTTCCCTTTTATCGTATGGGCAATGATAATCGTGGGTTTCCCCTTGGTTTTACGAGCCTCCTTTAGAGCCTCGTATATTTCTTCTACCTTATGACCATCTATTTCTAAGGTGTTCCAGCCAAACGATTCCCATTTAGCGCGTATATTACCCAGGGGCATTATCTTATCTACCGGGCCATCGAGTTGAACTCCGTTGTTATCTAGAATCGCTATAACATTATCGACCCCATACTTAGCTCCTGCCATGGCTGCTTCCCACACAAGTCCCTCCTGGATTTCTCCGTCTCCCAGAAGTACATAGGTATAAAAGTTTTTCCCCTGTAATTTAGACCCCAATCCAATGCCAATTCCCGCGGATAACCCTAGCCCTAAAGGCCCGGTGGAAAGTTCTACCCCCGGGGTTTTTTTAGCACAGGGATGGCCTTGTAGTCGGCTATTTATTTGTCTTAAAGTCTTTAACTCTTCTTTGGGGAAAAAACCTTTTTCTGCTAAGGCGATATACAAAATGGGGGCTGCATGCCCTTTTGCTAAAATAAATCTATCCCTGTCCTGCCAGCTCGGGTTCTTAGGATCGATCTGCATTATTTCGAAATATAAAATAGTTACTATTTCAACCGCAGATAGTGAACCTCCTGGATGTCCAGTTTGTATAGGATAGAGGGTTTCAATAATCGTCTTGCGAAACTCTTTACAAAGCTTCTCAAGATACAGCTTGCGCTCCGTAGATAAGCCCATGTGTCCTCCTATGCTAAAAAGTAAAGCTTGATTGTTTCCGTTATCTTAGGATACATATTCAAACAACTTGTATTAGAAAGATATATCAGATTGTATAAGTAAATTACCCAGCTGTCAACGTCCCCTATCAACGGGTTTAGGAACTCTTCCCCAAGGCTTTAAGTGCACTATCTACATCTTTTAGGCCATTTCCGGTAAGAAGAACTACTGTAGGTCCCGCTTTCCCAGGGGGCAGAGTTTTTGCTTCGGGGGTCTTTGTTTTAAGCTCTTTCAAGTAACCCGCAAAAGCAGCTGCTCCTGCGGGTTCTGTGAATAATCCGGTAGTAGAGGCCAAAAACTTCTGAGCGTTAAGTATTTCTTCGTCCGAAACAACAACCATTCTTCCCCGATACTGGTTAATTTTTTTAACCGCTAGATGCCCATTTCTTGGAATTTCCACTGCAATGGAATCCGCTATTGTATTGGCCCGAACAGGATTCTCAAAACTACCCTTTTTT
>JBDNDI010000066.1:0-9915 GCA_046719195.1 Spirochaetales bacterium
CCTCGAATGCGCTGGGTAAAGCCATTATTTCTACCCCCTATTGGTATGCAACGGAGATGCTTTCCGAAGACCGGGGAATATTAGTTCCCTTCCGAAATGCTAAAGCTTTGGCAGATGCGGTGAATCACCTGCTGGATTCACCTGCTGGATAATGAAGAAGAGCGCAATACATTACGGAAACGAGCTTATATCCACATGCGACAAGCGATTTGGTCTCAAATAGCTCACCATTACATGGAAGTATTCCGATCTGTTCGCCCGGATCGTATTGCCTAGGGGCGAATACTGTTTCAGGCAAAAACCCTTGAGAAAGAAGATACTAGTATTCCTGAACTAAATTTCCAGCATCTCTTTAATATGACGGATGAAGTAGGTCTGTTGCAGCAGGCAAAATACTCTCTCCCCGATTATGAACATGGCTATTGTACCGATGATAATGCCCGCGCTCTTTTAGCTATGGTATTTGCCCACTATCTTATTTCCGATCCTCATTGGGCTTTAGGGGTTATTGCAGGGCTTTCTGAAGTAGAAGATTGCACCACCCTGAGTACTCAACTCTTTTATGATGCTCTGCCTATTTTAGATCAACTAGGAGAAGAAAAACAACCTCGATCCCTTGCATCTGCCCTACTTGGTATTAATGCTTATTTAACCCGCTTTTCAGGAGATACGAAGGTACGCCGATATCGAGGATGGATTGTGAGCTTAATTGCGGAGATGATCCGGGAAGGGATACGACCGGGTTGGGTCTGATTCGCCGATTCTCCGGTTACCTATGCAAATGCAAAAATTCCAGAAGCTTTAATACTTTCAGGTGTGTCAATGAAAAATCCCGAACTAGTGGATCAAGGAACGCAGGTATTAGATTGGCTGTTAGAGCTACAATTCCAGGACAATAAGTTTAGTCCTGTGGAAAACCGAGGTTGGTATTCTCAGGAAGGAGAAAAACCAAAGTTTGATCAACAACCCATAGAAGCGCAGAGCATGGTAGAGGCCTGCTTGGTTTTGCCCACTTAGCAACAAACAAGTCTAAATATCTTGATCATGCACAAAAAGCCTACAACTGGTTTTTTGAATTTAATGATTTAGGAGAAGTGCTATACGATTACTCTACGGGAGGGTGTAGGGACGTATTAACCCCAGATGGCCCAATCTAAACCAGGGAGCAGAGTCAACGCTAGCTTGTCTTTTATCTACCCTTCTTATGCAAGCCCATAAATCAGAGCAATTCGGAATATTCTTTATTGACAAGGAGTGAGTATGAGCCACCTACAGATAGAGCGGCTACCCATTCTTCTTAGCCCTTCTCCCCGGCGAGTTCTAATACGTCCTTTTATCCCCCATGACGAGCAACGCAGGTATAAAATTATTGCCCAGATAATGAGCCTTTCCGAAGAAACGGTGCGTTCTATTCTAGAAACAGTATTTCAGGAGTTCAAACATCGCCATAAAGATATTATACATACTCTTTTCACACATTATGAACACGTAAAACAATACATCCTTACCGATATTCCCCTCACAGAGGAACGAAAACTACTAATCGTCGCCTATTTTACTCAGGAGTATGCCCTAGAATCGGCTGCCCTCTTCAATCCCTCTATTGTCTTGCTTCCGGACCAGGCGGATCTTGCACCCGGGACAATACGATTTATCTTGAGTTTACGAGCTATTGGGGAAAGGTCACATATCTCCTATTGTATTCCGGGAAGGTGTTCTATATCCTGATTGCACCCTATTTCATGAAGAGCTTACTAGTATTGTTACAGAGCCCATTCGCAGTCCTCATTCCATCTATCATAAAAATTTATTTCAACGGAAACTGTTAGAATTAAACTTGATAAACAGTTTTAGTACCTTGGTTTTAGGAGGATTATCCGAGTTTTTTACTCTCTCAGAGCTGATTAAGCGGATTGAACTATTGCGAAGAAATTATCCTTCCTCCGAGGATATTCAAACTACCGCGCGGGGTATGATCTTGCTAGCAGAATCTAACTATGAAGTGACGTTTAGCCCTGACAAGAAAACTGCAGAAAAAGTCATATTCCCCTCCTCCCCTAGCCAGAGCAATGGTATAGAGGATGCCCGTTTTGTCCTGTTTCAAGAAGAAGACGGAGCAAAAAGGTACTATGCAACTTATACTGCCTATGATGGTAGAGTAATCTTACCTCAACTTCTGAAGACAGAGGACTTTGTCACCTTTCGCTTTTATAACCTTAATGGTCTAGCCGTTCGAAACAAAGGTATGGCCTTGTTCCCTCGAAAAAATAGACGGACAATATGCAATACTAGGAAGGCAGGATAATGAAAACCTGTATCTCATGTATTCCGATAATGTACATTTTTGGTATAACTATACTCTTTTTCTAAAACCGACGGTTTCCTGGGAGTTTGTGCAAATAGGAAATTGTGGCGCCCCTATTGAACTAGAAGAAGGCTGGTTAGTTCTCATCCATGGGGTAGGTCCCATGCGAAAATATTGTATAGGAGCTTTTCTGTTGGACAAAAAGGATCCCACCCAAGTAATAGGAAGGCTATCCCAACCCTTAATCCAACCTAGTGAAACCGAGCGGGAAAGATATGTTCCCAATGTTGTATATACCTGTGGAGCTATGCTGTTTGGAGAAAAACTGGTAATTCCTTATGCTATCTTTTGAACCGTATTTAGAAAAGTATCCTCAGATAAATTATGTAGGCAGCGTGGGGCCGGAAAAACGGAAGGAGCTAGTGGGGAGTGCTCGGGCTCTTCTGCATCCGATTCAATTTTCCGAACCTTTTGGTCTTTCTGTGGTAGAAGTCATGGTCTGTGGTACTCCGGTAATTGCGTTTCTAAAAGGAAGTATGCCAGAAATTATTGAGCACGAAAAAACAGGTTTTCTTGTTAATACGGTAGAGGAGGCAGTAGAGGCCCTTTGCCGTCTGCCAAAAATATCTCGCTATGCTTGTCGCCAAAGAGTCGAGGATAAATAAAAAAAGGAAAGAATGGCTCAGGAGTATTTGCGGTTGTATAAGCGAGTGATAAGGAACTCAGTGAAGCAGTAAAACAAAATAAAGCTTCAACAATTAAAAATCGGCCAGCGGCTGAATTTTCGTTGACAGATCCCCTATCCAATAGTAGTTTAGTAGCGGAGGTGTGTATGCGCGAAATGCTCGAACATACGCCGGGGAAAATTTACCTTTCCGTTCTGCTTCTATCCATAATAGGTATGATTGGGGTAATAATGTCCGGCTTAATGGGACAGTCGGTGTTAGTTTTTGGTTTTATCACCCTGCCTTTACTTGTGGGAATTATTTTTGTGCTTGTTTGGTTAGTGGCTTATCTAATCTATTATTTTAAGTTCTGGCCCTACCGGTAGGAGGTAATCGATGGCAATTTTCTCCTTAATAATGTTTGGGCTCATTATTGTGGGCATGGCTGCCTATGGATATAAAATTTCCGCCAAAACTGCAGAAGACTACATGTTAGGCGGAAGAACCATAGGGGTTGTGGTAATGTTCTTTTTTGTTCTCTTTGCAGTTTCCTCCAGTTGGACCTTTTACGGGTTCCCAGGCATGCTCTATCTCCACGGTCCGGGGTATGTATTCTTTATTTGGGGTTCTGTAGCGGGATTTGCTGCCTTGTACATGTTTCTCGGTCCAAGATTATGGGCAGTATCCCGGTTGAATGGTTTTTTATCTCCGGTAGAGGCTCTTTCCGAACGGTATGAATCCAAGTTTCTCCGCATTATTCTTAGTATTAGTATTTTAGCTTTTATTGTTCCTTATGTAGGCATACAACCTCTCGGAGTAGGAGTAGGTTTCGAAGCTTTAACCGGTATACCTGCAGTTTGGGGGGCCTTATACACAGCTATACTCCTTGTATTAATCGTGCTCTTAGGAGGTATGCGTATTGTCGCCTGGGTAAATATCTTTTTAGGTTTGGTATATGTATCTGCCCTTTTAGGATCTTTAATCTGGGTAGTTTCTGCTACCTTACCTCAAGGCCTTACCGGAGCTGCGAAATACCTTTTAGAAACAAACCCTGCCCAGCTTTCTGCACCCGGTCCCCGGGGAATGTTTACTCCGGTGCTTATGGCAGGAACCTTTATTGTAGGCTTAATTGCCTTTAGCTGGCCTCACATTACCATAGGAGTAATGACAGCCCGGGATAAAACCCTCTTTAAGTGGTTTCCCCTTCTTATTTTCCTTTTTGGTGGATTATTTTTCTATGTAATACCGTTCCTCTGGGGTTCTATAGTAGCCCCGTCTGTAAAACCTGGAATAACTACAATAGCTGAAGCAGACCGGGTTGTACAGACTATCATTACCGAGAATCTTCCTTCCTGGTTTGGGATCTTTGTTGTCATGGGGGTTATTGCTGCGGCAGTTTCAACTGCAGCAGTTCAGCTTATGACCTCTAGTGTCATCGTAGCAAGAGATATTGTACAGGGAGTGTTTAAACCCGATGCAGATGATCAAACCATCACATCGTGGGCTCGTTACTCCGTAATCGTAATAATTATCCTATCTATGGCAGTTTCTATCTGGCAAACTCAGGCTATGGCGTTGTATTTAACCGATGTTTCTATTCCCGGATTTGCCCAATGGGCTCCTGCTCTAGTAGGAGGTTTGCTCTGGAAACGCGGTACTAAACAGGGAGCTATAGCGGGTACGTTGACAGGGGTTATCTATTTAGCCCTTGGGCTCCTGCTCACTGTGGAAGGTCGACGGCCTCTTTTATTGAACTTGCATCCTGTAATGCCCACTCTCCTCTTAAATACGCTAGTGTATATTGTGGTAAGTAAACTCACCTCCCCCCCACCGGAAAGCATTCAGGAACAATTTTTTGACGAAGTAGATGCTTTTTTAAGAGCGGAACGCAGTAAATAAACTTAGATGGACTAGGAAAAGGAGAGGTGGATGGCCGAGCAGTGGCGCTTGATCTATAAACCCGATGGGGATATTGCCGACCTATTTGCCTATCCGGCAGCTCTAGCCGAGGGCAGAATCGCGGGAAAATATCTTCTTTCAAAAGAAAAACTTTCGGACACCCTAGTAATTTTAGGGATGCGTAGAAAGGGAATACTAGCGGGGGCTGATGTTTCTATAAACAAAGAAGTTGCGGCTGAAAATAACATCGATGTAGCGATTAGTCCTCGGAGTGGCAAACGAGGGGCCCAGCCTGTAGGGACCCTTCAGTTTCAGGAAATGATATCAAACGCACCACGAAACTTTAAAGCGGTTCCAGTGGATCCAGAGGAGCCCGCAGTTCTTTTGTACACATCGGGAACCACTGGCTTACCTAAAGGTGTTATGTTGTCCCATAAGAATTTTTACAGCCAATGTTCCGAAGTAGTAGCAAAGGTGTTGCCCCTAGAACCCACCGACCGGGTAGTAGGAGTCCTACCCTTGTACCATGTATATGGGCTTTCCAACGGACTTATTTCCACCATCTATTTTGGCTGCACCATCGCTCTTATTCCCCAGTACAGTCCCCAAACCTTGCTAGAAACCATACAAGCAACAAAAGCCACTATGCTAATAGCCATACCCACCATGTACATTCATTTACTAACCTTAGCCCGGGCCCGGAAAACCGAAATGCCCAAAACTCTCCGGTACTGCATTTCCGGGGGGGCTCCCCTACCCCTTTCGGTACTTACTGAGTTTGAACGGGTATTCCATACCTCGATTGTAGAAGGGTACGGCCTTACCGAAACTACTTCTGCGGTAAGTCTAAATAAGTCGGGTGAACAATATAAACCGGGCTCTATCGGCCCCGCATCGCCAGGAGTACAAATGAAGATAGTAAATGATAATTTTCAGGAACTTCCCGACGGCGAAGTGGGAGAAATTGTCATTAGAGGAAACGTGGTAACCCGCGGGTATTGGAACAATCCTCAAGCTACCTCGGAAACTATTCGTGACGGTTGGTTGTTAACTGGAGATTTAGGGTATCGGGATAAAGATGGATATTTCTTTATTACAGACCGAAAAAAAGATTTAATAATCCGAGGAGGATACAATATATCCCCAAGAGAGATCGAAGAACTCTTGTTTACCCATCCCAAAATCGAAGATGCTGCAGTAATCGGTGCTTATGACAAACGGCAGGAAGAAATAGTTAAAGCCATTGTAGTAGTGCGAGCAGGGGAAACCCTAACAGAAAAAGAAGTGATACAATTTTGTACTGCTAACTTGGCACCCTATAAAGTACCGAAAATTGTAGAGTTTCGGAACAGCTTACCTAAAAGTGCTACCGGTAAGGTCCTTAAAAAAGAACTACGGGAAGGCTATACAGACGAACGACTCATAGAAAAAACGGAGTAAGAAATGGCAACCCTACCTACTTTAGGCGAACTTCTGCAGACCATCGCACAAAAATACAAACGCAAAGAAGCCCTTATTTTTGAAGGAACCCTTATCAGTTACCAGGAACTAGAAGAACAATCCAATAAAGTAGCCAACGCTCTACAGGGTTTAGGTCTTCGCAAAGGAGACCGGGTTGCCATAATGCTACCCAATATCCCTGAGTTTGTGTATACCTTCTTTGGAGTGCAAAAATTAGGGGCAATCGCCGTACCTTTTAATACGATGTATAAAGGAAGAGAAATTACCCATATTCTCAATGATAGTGGAGCCCGAGCCATAGTAACCTTAACGAACTTTGCCAATCTGATTAATGAAATTCGTTTCGACACCCCAGCCCTAGAATATGTAATCCTTACCGGTCAACGAACTCTAATATTTGGTCAACCCGATAGTACCGTGGTAGTGCAAGCTGTGTTTGAACGTACCCGATTCTCTTCGGCAGACGAGGTATTTTATGCTGTTGGGGAAGTTTTAATACAAGCCTTAAAAAGCTTAGGCGTGGAAGATGCCTGGTATAAACATCAGGGAAGCATTAGGGCCCATGGGAAAAAAATCGCCACAATTTTACTCAGCACTCTGGAAAACCTCTATATCCTAAACTCTATTGTATTTCTTGATTCCCTAAACACGGATGAGTTCTTTAAAGTCGTATGGGTGCCTCCAGAAATAAAAGACAAGGCACTGGAGCCGCTTACATCGGTACGGGAGGAAACAGGCAAGATTGTTACAATCGAAAAATTTAAAAACACGCTATTACCTCTATTTCAAGGAAAACTACAGGTAGAACTTGCCTCTTCGGAGCTAAAAAGGGATGAGCTGTTTGCCTATGAAAAGAACCGGGCACTTGCCTATCGAAAATAATAGAATTGTTTAAAAAAGCATTGAAGAAAGCGCCGGAATACTCTAAACTCTTTTATATTAATGAAAAGTCAAAGACAAAGCCTATTTTTTATCCTTCTTATCGTGTTGTTAATTTTTCTTTATTCCCCTTGCTCCTATGCTTTAGACTCTACTGAAAAAGATTCTTCAGAATTATATGCTGAAAAAAAGGAAGAACTGTCGGAAAAATATTTTCTCCGCGCCTTTACCCAAGCTACTGCCTCAAATATAGTAATCTGGGGTTGGAATTATTTTATTATTCAGGCTCCCTATGCCAAGATTAGCCCCGAAACCTGGTGGAAAAATCTCAACTCCGGCTTTGTTTGGGATACGGATTTTTTCTTTGTTAACCAGATCGGTCATCCCTATCAAGGCTCGCTTTATTTTAATGCTGCCCGCTTACACGGATATTCTTTCTGGGAGTCCGTTCCCTTTACTATTTACGGGAGCTTCATGTGGGAACTTTTTATGGAACGCGACTATCCATCGGCTAATGACTTTATTACAACCCCAATTGGGGGTTTTGCCATGGGAGAAGCAACCTATAGACTTTCTTTATCCTTTTTAGAAAAAAGAGCTACTAGTACCAAGCGGGTAGCCTTAGAGCTAATTTCGGCTATCCTAAATCCAGTGTTAACCTTTAACCGGTTACTATACGGAGATTCCGTCCTTCATAGGAATCCAGCACCAAAGGAAAACATATCCCTCACCTTATACTCCGGAATAAACCGGACACGGGATGAGTTTCCCATTTTAGCCGTTACCCCCCACCCTTTTTTGGGTTTTGATCTTGTTTATGGAGACCCCTACGACGAGAGAAAAATTTATAAACCCTTTGATTATTTTAGAATAACTTCGGGTTGGGACCTAGACATTAAAAATCCCGGGTGGGAAATCTTCGCCTTAAGCATTCTTTATGGCAAGAAACTGTATTTTAAAAATGGGGCCAGAGGGATAATGGGGATATATCAGCATTTTGATTATTTGCAAAACTTTGTCTATAGTTTTTCCTCCAATGGGTTTGGGGTAGGCCTAGAAGCAAAACCTCTTGGAAATAAAGAATACCTGGAGTTTAAAGCGCACTTGTATGGAATAGTGTTAGGGGGTCTAGATTCGTCTTACACAAAGTATTCTCAAAAAGGAGAATATGTATTGGGATCCGGTGCTGCGGGAAAACTCGGCTTTATGTTTACCTGGGCAGATTTTTACTCGTCGATTTTTTACTACAAGTATTGGTTTCACACTATTCGGGGAGTAGCTTCCCATAATACTGTAGGTATTTTTTCCATTTCCCTAGAGCACACCTTAAAAATAGACTTTCGCATCGGTGCGGAAATTCATATTTATGACCGCTGGTCTAGTATAGGAATGGATAATGCGAGCAGGTTTGGTGCCCGAACCTACCTAGCGCATACTTTGTAAGCGCTATCCTTTGAGATTTGTTGTATACTATCACCATGAAAAGTTCTCTTCAGATTCGGATTACCTTACTGGTGTTGTTTCTCACCCTCCTCTCTTTAGTTACAGAAACTTTTTTCATAAAACGATACCTAGAATCCCATATTGTTTCTCAAACCGAAAACCGGGTTCTTTCCATCGCCACTTTAGTAGCGGAAGATCCAGAAATTATCGAAGCATTTAATTTAAAAGATCCATCAACCAGAATACAACCGCTTGCGGAAAAAGTACGTTTATTAACCGGCACTTCCTATGTGGTGGTGTTTAATATGAATACCATCCGGTATTCACACCCCGTGCCCGAGCGCATTGGTCAGCACTTTGTGGGGGGTGATGAAGTAGATGCATTACAGGGAAAACGATACGTATCGAAAGCCCAGGGCACCTTAGGCTTAAGTTTGAGAGCCTTTGTCCCTATTCGAGATACCTCAGGTAGACAAATCGGGGTAGTATCCGTGGGGCAACTTCTAAGTGATCTAGAGTCAGAGAGTAAAAAACTCAATCCCATACTGTACTCTGCCACTGGTATAAGTCTTGTTATCGGGGCATTTGGGGCATTTCTTTTATCCAAGAATATTAAAAGGACGTTGTTCGGATTAGAGCCAAAAGAAATAGCTACCCTCTTAGAGGAGAGAAATATCATAATTTCTTCTATTAAAGAAGGTATTTTAGCTGTAGATGCCCAAGGTCAGATTCTCCTGATAAACGAAAACGCAAAAACCTTGCTAGGTCTTTCCCAAGTACCTGTAAGATGTTTGGTTCAGGACCTTATCCCCAATACCCGGCTGTTAGAGGTAATAAAAACCGGCATACCGGACATAGATGATGAACAGGTAATAAACAATCGTATTTTATTAGTCAACCGGATCCCTATGTCTTCTCATGGAAAAGTGATAGGCGCGGTAGCAACCTTCCGGGACATGAGTGAAATACGTGCCATGGCAGAGGAACTTACCTCTGTGAAGCTATACGTTGAAGGCCTTAGGGCTCAGCATCACGAGTTTCTGAACAAGCTTCACGTAATCGCGGGTTTACTTCAATTAAGAGAGTACCCAAAAGCGGTAGAGTTTGTGTTAGATACGGTAACCCGAGATCAAAAAATCCTTGATTATCTCCGTACCCATATCCAGGTTCCAGCTATATCGGGCTTATTATTAGCAAAGATCAATAGTGCCCGGGAACGAAACATCGATATTGAAATAGGCTCTGAACAAGCCTTCCCAGATC
>JBDNDI010000067.1:0-9833 GCA_046719195.1 Spirochaetales bacterium
GGCCGCGCCCTTCCAGGAACATAACTATTATTTTCATTCCGGGGTTGTGCGACGCAGCCGCATGACCGTCTGATACGAACACGCGGAAACCGGGTTTCCCTACCCCCTACCCGCCGGGGTTGGCAACCGCCCCTCTGCACCAGGAGGGTTTGGGAGGGTGCGCCCTCCCGGGAAAATCTCGGTTCATTCCTGTCGGGTGCGGCGCAGCCGCATGGGGGTACCAACTGGAGCGGGATACCCATACTGATAAAAACGATCAAAGCCGAAAGGCCAATAGATAGTCCAATGGGAACTCCTAGCAGCATTAGAACGAAGAAAGCCCCGAACAGCAGGTATCCCATTATTCCTCCCTCTCGAATCCTCGTATTAAGGAATCAAAAATATGCAGCAGGCAAATGCCACCTGCTAGTGGATACATAAGATAAATCCAGCGCATGGAAAGGCCCATAGCAGGAGTAACCTGGCTAGCTTCCGTATGCATCATTACACTACCATACCAAACCACAATACCGAAAAATAGCAATCCTAAAAGAGAAATAAAAACCTGTACCCATTGTTTTCCGGTGGGAGAGAGTTTCTCTATAAGAAAAGTTACCGCTATGTGGCTGCCTCTTTTAAAAGCTACAGCTGCACCTAAAAGGCTAACCCATACGAGCAGAAAGCTAGCAAGTTCCTCCGACCAGGTAAGTGCGGTAAAAAAGAATCGGAACACTACCTGTAAAACCGTAACACTCACTAATAACAGAAGAGACACAAAGAGTGTCCCTTCTGTGATTGTATTAATTCTATCGCTTAGCCCGTGTATGAAGTTAAACCCGTGGCCCTTACGAAGAAGTGGCATGGGTTTATTCCTACTTTGTATCTAATATGGCAGTGAGTAAATCTTTACCAAACCGTGCAGAGTAGGTATCGTACACAGGTTGTACTGCTTTCAAAAAGGCTGCAATGTCCGGTTTTGTTACAACCATACCTTTGCCTTCTAGCTCTTTTAGCCAGTTTGCTTCGTTCTTATTGTCATAGTCTCTTTCAAACTGGGCTGCTTCTCGGGCAGCTTTTACTAAAGCCTGTTGTTGGGCTGGAGTAAGTTTTTTCCAGGTAACCATGCTCATAATAATGGGTGCGGGCGCGTACGCATGGCGAGTTAGGGCTAGATATTTCTGGCTCTCGTATAACTTAAAGGCTACGATAACATTCAACGGGTTTTCCTGCCCATCGATGGTTTTTTGCTGCAAAGCAGTAAGAGCCTCTGTCCAGGCCATGGGTACCGCATTAGCTCCTAATGCTTTAAAGGAGTCAACATAAATAGGATTCTGCATAAGCCGTATTTTAAGGCCCACTACATCTTCGGGTTTGGTAACCGGCTTTTTATTGTTTGTCAAATTGCGGAAACCCCGCTCTGCCCAACCAAGGCCTTTCCACCCTTGAGATTCTAAGGCAGCAAATAGGTCGTCTCCGATTTTTCCATCTAAGACTTTATAGGCATGCTCTGGATCCCGAAACAGGAAAGGCATGTCTACCACTCCAAACTGGGGAACAAAGTTTACAAAAGGTCCCGAAGTAATAACCCCAGAATCTACAATACCCATCTTCATTCGTTCTAAGAGGGTACGTTCATCTCCTAGCTGAGCATTGGGGAAAATGGTTACTTTTACCTGTCCATTGGTATATTTCTCCGCTAATTCTTTGAACTTAACAGCTGCAACATGAAAGGCATCCTGTTCATTCACTACATGGGCGAGTTTAATATCTAAGGCGCCAAGAGAAAAAACACACAACACTACCAATCCTGCGAGTACACTTAACCGTTTCATCGATCCCTCCAAATATTTAAAATAATGGTTAGATTTTAATCCCTATCTGAATTTTTCGTCAAGGATATAATATTTTTCTTTTCACTCTTGTGCCCCAACAGATAGTGTGTTATATTGAAGATTGTGCAAATATTGCCACCATATATAGGGTAAACATATGCGCTGTCCCCATTGCGGCAGTTTGGAGGATAAAGTGTTAGAATCTAGGACTTTAGCAGGTGGGGAAAGTATTCGCCGAAGAAGGGAGTGTTCGACATGCGGTTACCGTTTTACCTCTTACGAGCGTATCGAAGAGAAGCAACTTCTTGTAATTAAATCGGATGGCCGCAGGGAGCCTTTTGATAGAAAAAAGTTAGAGCGGGGTATACAGAGGGCCTGTGAAAAAAGAAATATTTCACAGAATACCATCGAAGAACTGATTAACGATATTGAAGACGAAGCAGCCATGATCGGAAAAACTACCCACGAGATTTCCTCCCGCCAACTCGGAGAGATGGTTTTAGCCAAATTACACGACTTAGACAAAGTTGCCTACATTCGGTTTGCTTCGGTATACCGAAAGTTCGCCAATGTAGATGAGTTTATCCGGGAGATCGAATCTCTAGGATCTAGCTTATCCAAAGAGGAGGGAGCATGAATAACCAACCAGGGGGGGTACGATTCGTTGTAAAACGGAACGGCACTCTAGAAAAATATAATAGGGAAAAAATCTTCAATGCGATTCACAAAGCTATTAAAGCAGTTCGCCAGAAAGAAGATCCGGATTTAGCAGAAGCATTAACCCGAGAGGTGGAGAAAAAACTAGGCTCTTTTATGAAAGGGCGGCATCCCAATAGCGCCCCGGCTATAGAGGAAATACAGGATTTAGTAGAAACAGTACTTATTGAAGCAAAAGAGGTAGATGTTGCTAAGGCATACATTCTATATCGAGCCCGACATGAGGTAATGCGGGATACCCAAAAACTCATGCTAGACATCAATAGTACCATGGACGGTTACTTGAACCAGACGGATTGGAGGGTGAATGAGAATGCAAATGTTAATTTTTCACTGGGAGGTCTCATTCTCCACAATTCTGGAACAATAACCGCCAACTATTGGTTAAAAAATATCTATCCCGAACCTATTGCTGAAGCCCACCGCAAGGCAGATTTTCACATTCATGATCTATCCATGTTCTCTGGCTACTGCGCCGGCTGGTCGTTACGTCAGCTCATTGAAGAAGGACTGGGAGGTGTGCCTGACAAAATTACCTCCAGACCGGCGCGACACCTTTCCACCCTTATCCAGCAGATTGTAAACTTTCTCGGTATTATGCAAAACGAGTGGGCCGGCGCCCAGGCTTTCTCTAGTTTTGATACTTATCTTGCTCCCTTTGTAAAAGCCGATCAGCTTACCGAAGAAGAAGTTACCCAGTGCATCCAGAGTTTTATCTTTGGAGTAAACACCCCTTCCCGATGGGGTAGCCAGGCTCCCTTTACGAATATTACGCTCGATTGGACAGTGCCTCCCGATCTTTTAGATACACCTGCCCTTGTGGGGGGCAAGTCTGCTTCCTTCACCTATGGGGAATGCCAGAAGGAAATGGATATGATTAATCGGGCGTTTATTCTTCTGATGCTTCAAGGGGATGCCAATGGCCGGGGATTCCAGTATCCTATACCCACCTACAATATAACCTCCACCTTTGATTGGGAAAGTGAAAATGCCCGTCTTCTGTTTGAAATGACATCTAAGTATGGAACTCCTTATTTTCAGAATTTTGTAAACTCGGATCTTAAGCCCGGAGATGTCCGATCTATGTGCTGCCGATTGCAGTTGGATAAAAGGGAATTACGGAAACGTGGAGGTGGCTTATTCGGCTCAGACGAGCTAACCGGATCCATTGGTGTAGTTACCATCAACCTTCCCCGCATCGGGTATCTTGCGGATTCGCGAAGAGACTTTTTTTCACGTTTAGACCAACTGATGGACCTTGCGGCAGAGTCTCTTACAATTAAACGGAAGGTTATCAATAGACTCTTGGAAGCAGGGCTGTTCCCCTATACTCGCCGGTATTTAAAAACCCTGAATAATCACTTCTCCACTATTGGTATCTGTGGAATGAACGAATGTCTGTTAAACTTCTTAGGAAAGGATATTCTTACCCCAGAGGGCAAGCAGTTTGCTCTAGATGTTTTAGACCATATGCGGGAACGGTTGGTTCTATACCAAACAGATACGGGAGATCTATTTAATTTAGAAGCTACACCTGCTGAAAGCACTTCTTACCGTCTAGCCAAGCACGACAAAGAACGGTTTGCAGATATTATTGCAGCAGGGGAACAAGAACCCTACTATACCAATTCCACACAGATTCCCGTATACCATCGGATGGACATTTTCGACGCTTTAGATCACCAGGAAGCTCTACAAACAAAATATACCGGTGGAACTGTATTTCACGCCTTTATCGGAGAAGCCATTGAAGATTGGAGAGCCTGCAGAAACTTAGTTCGGTCAATTTCCGAAAACTATCGTATTCCCTATTTTACCATCACCCCTACCTTCTCCATCTGTCCTGTGCATGGATACCTCTCGGGGGAACATTTTACCTGTCCCAAATGCGAAGCCGAAATGAAAGAAGCCATTGAGAAAAAAATCCGCGATTTAGAGAAAGAGCGGGAGTTAATCGTAATAAATTCCAGTAGTCTATAGATTTAGGGAGGGATAATCATATGAAAAACCTACACGAGATAGATGCTGAGCTCGCTACATTGAGAGCTCAATTAGCTTCGGTCCAGGGTAGAGAATGTGAAGTGTATACTCGAATAGTGGGGTACTATCGTTCCTTACGAAATTGGAACAAAGGGAAAAAAGAGGAGTATCGGCAGCGAATTACCTTTTCCTCACCCCATGCGGAACAGGAAAGGGGTCAACAATCGAACCCATCTCTCCCTGAATCTTTGAAACTAGAGTCGGCTGAACTGAAGCAGATTTCCCTAGAGGAAAAGGCTCCTACGCCCATTGCCGCATACCGGTACTTTTTTCGCAAAACTTGCCCCAAATGCCCACCGGTAAAAGAGTATGTTGCCCGTCTAGGTCTTTCGGGGAAGCATGTGGATGTCGACACAGAAGAAGGGTTTTCCGAAGCCCAAGCTTTTCAGGTATTGTCTACACCTACTGTAATCTTTTTCGATAGCGAGGGTAGACCTATCCACGAAGCTCACTCCCTGGACCAGCTTTCTTACCTGCAACCCTGGTTAGAAATACAACCTAACCCGTAGTACGGCAAAAGACAGGAAAAGCTAAGCTCAAACAGGTATGCTAAGGTTTGGGTTAGAGAAAACTAGCCTGATAGACTTTCCCGGATTCGTTAGTTGCGTGGTTTTTATCCGAGGATGCAACCTCCGCTGCCCCTATTGTCACAACCCGGAACTGGTGGAAGGGCCCGAACCCGACGGAATGGTTGATAAAGAGAAAATTCTTGAGTTTCTAAGGAAGCGTAAGGCAGTTCTTCAGGGTGTATGCCTTTCTGGTGGGGAGCCCTTACTTTCCCTGGAAGGGATCGGGTTACTTAAAGAGATAAGGCAATTAGGCTACAAAACAAAGGTAGATACGAACGGTACCTTACCGGACCGTCTGGAAAGGATAGAGGCAGACTATGTTGCGCTAGATGTCAAAACCTCGCCAGATAAATATATATTATTGGGAGGTTCCCCGGAAATAGGTCGGGCAGTTTTAGAATCTATCCGTCTTCTTCAAAAGAAAGGACCCCCCCATGAAGTACGCATCACAGTTGCCCCCGAAATTTTTGAGTTTGCGGATGCACAATATTTAGCTCCCTACCTTCAGGAAACAAATCAGGTGGTTTTAACCGGCCTTCGACTCTCTCATGTCTTAGACCCTTCCTATGCAGGCCGGATTAAACCCTATCCTCTTTCTTTTCTTTCTGAAATTAAAAATTTCTTCCTGCAAAAGGGGATCCCAACTCGCATAAGGGGGCAAAGTTTATAAAAAAGAACCATACACCTTCTTCGATTCAAGAAGAAGGTGTATGGACTGGAGGGTATGAAAAGCTCTATGTATGGGGGCTAACAGATAGTGGCGAAGGGACTTGAACCCCTGACCAAGCGGATATGAGCCGCTTGCTCTACCGACTGAGCTACGCCACCCTGCAGAAAGCAGAAGAAATATACCAACTCCTGGAAAAGAATGTCAATAGTTGAGGAGAAGCAACATGAAACACACCTGTTCGTTAACCGTCCGTACCTATGAATGCGATAGTTATGGACACGTGAATAATGCCGTATACTTACAGTACCTCGAGTATGCCCGGATGGAGTTTTTGAAAGATGCGGGATTTGATTATAATGCGTTTCGTAAGGCAGGGTTAGGGCTGGTAGTTGCTAAAGTGTGTATTAGTTACAAGGCTCCTGCTGTTTTCGGAGACACCCTTACTATTGTTACAGAACCTATTCGCTATCGGGGGCCTTTTGGGGTTTTCAAACAGGATATTTTCCGGGAACAGACCCTCATTGCTGAGGCAGAAGTGAGCTGGTTTAGTGTGAATACCGAGGGGAAACCTACTCCTCTTCCTAAAGAGTTCTCCTTTGAAGGACTATACCCTTCTTCTCCTCTCGCAAAACCGAAAAAGTTGTAGTATACTCCATCTTATCCATGCAACAGGATTCGAATTTCGCTATTATATACAAGAAAAAGAAGCTCCGCGAATTGCGCCTGAAAATCCACCCCCATACAAAAATTCACCAAATTGTCCCCCTATTGAATCATATATCTTTCAAACCTTCCCTAGATAAAAAAGATCATGTCTCCTATGCTTTACTGGAATTGATAAACAATTCTCTTCGGGCTCATCGGGAAAAAAAGATTCAAGAACCTATCTTAGTAAAATTACGGGGGGACTCAACCAGACTACAGGTAGAAGTAAAAGATTCAGGGGGAGGGTTTGATCCCACTAAGCTACCCTATGACATTTTCAGTTCCCAAATCCCAGAAAATTTGCATACGGATCCTTTTGTGCAATACCGCCGCATTCATGAAAACAAGCGGTTTGGTATCGGCTTACTTATCGCAAAAAAGGTGTTTCATCGTTTTCATCTAGAGTTTGTGGATGCAGAAGGGAATCCTCGCTCCTGGGGAGACCCTGCTATTGTGGGAACCCGCATACGGGCTGATATTGAACCGCCTTTAGACGTATGATGTAAGGGTATTATGAATTATGCGGACTAAAGATCAACGAAGAGAAAAAAGAGAACCCTGCTACGGAAAGCTGATCTTCTTGGCAAACCAGATACCCGGCTATATCCGGGATATTAGTGAACAAGGGATGCGGATTGATATCCCTTTGCCGTACGACCCCTGTGTTAATCCGCCCTGCACTTCTTCTGTACAAGTTATCCCAGAGGGAGATGCAGTCTTCGAACCATTCTCGGCCACTCTCGAAATTCGCTGGATCCGTACGGATCCTCCTTTTACTACTATCGGTGCACAATTAAAGGATTTAGAATCGGGAAAAGAGAAGGCCTATCAAACGCTACTCAAACTTTATAGGTTCCATTCCTCTGCCGAGGGGTAAAAATCCGGTACTTCGGTTGTACCGTACAGATACTCTAATAAAAATAAACGATCTGCTTCGGGAATATCTAGGAACATAATTCCGATGTAGAGATGGGTTTGGTCGTTAAACTTTCGCATAATGCGACCCCCAATCTGAATCTTGCGACCTCCAATCTCTAAGGTAAACTCTAAATCCATAAAGAGCTGGAACAAGGATTCGTATTCTTTTAGCGGGAGAGAGAAAAGAATACCCGAAGCACTAATATCCACAATCTCTGCTATATCGACCTTTTCTTTAACTTTCTCACCTTTGAAATACCCGTTTACCATTAAACTGTAAGCGAGCAGTCGGGCGAACTGTCCGACAAAATCCACTACTTTTTGAGAAAATCGAGTTTTTACCTCTTTAAATAAGACTAAATACAAATATCCCACCACATACTGATGGAACAAAATAGGACAATACAGTTCTTGAACCACACCCTTGCGTTCTTTTTCTTTATTAACCGTGGCGATAGTTTGTAGTACTTCGAACAACTCCCTGCCCCGGTTCGTTTCAGAAAGTATAACCTCTTCTTGGGTTAATATTTTTGTAGAAAGAATTAATTCTTTTTCGGGGATATTCGGATTTAAACTCTGCGGATACAGCAGCATTTTACCTGTATAAGCGATGAGTTGCTCCTCGAAAGAAGTCGGTTTCCGTTCCCGGAACATTAAAATTTTATGTTCCGCACCTAATTCCCTTGCTTTTTCCCGGAAAGCCTGCAGTAAATTGGTGATTTTTGAAGCATCAAAATTCGGAGTGGTGGCAGGTTCTTCAGGAACATCGAAACTTTCTGATTTTGGAAAGTTTAGTTCGACCCGTTCCCCTTGTATAAGAAAAGAGATTTTTACATCGCCCGGAGGGGTAACCCGCTCATAACCCCGGGAAAGATCCCGATAAATCCCCTGAGGAAAAGATAGGCGAATTTCCTCTGAGTCAAACGCAAGGATAGTAGATCGAAAGGTTATACGGGCTCCACGAAACTTAAAGAATAGATCTACCTTTTCTCCTGTCCTAAAAGGTTCTTTTGATACATCCACCATCTTCAGAACAAGATCCTTCGGATTTACCTCTTTTAGGGTGCAAGATATCCAATGATTCCTGTACCGCATTTCCATCGGTGCAGCAATGTCAGATAGGGACTTAAGAATAAACTCCTTTTCGATACGGGAAACAGCTGTGCTCATGTACTAAAATAATAGCAGAGAAGAGGAAAAAAATCAGTAGGTGTTCCAGGTTTCGTGAAAAGGATCAAAAGGTTCACCCTTTCCATCAGATCCTAGGGAAACCTGCTCTTCCCCTATGAACAAGTCTGTCAGGTACCATATATTTTCCTTTTGTTCAAAGACAAATAAGCCTAGGCTTCTCTTCCCATCGTGTAGGAGCTTCCAGCTCACTTCTACCCCTCCATCTACCGTTCTCTGGATAGATCCTAGGCGTACATCCGCATCTGTTGCCTTTCTATTCTGGAAAGCCTTTACCTCCTCTGAAAGAAACCATCGATACTCTGGATGAAGAAACGGTTCTATTGTCTTGCCTGCTTTAATATAAGAAAAGATTTCTTCTACTCTACGTACGATTTCAGGTACACTGGTAGAAAGAGATAATACTCCCAAATCAAAATCCGATGGGAGTATTGTTTGGGTGGGAATCCCGAATAAAGGATCTAGAGTAGCCCGTTGAGGATCTCCACCAGGCACCGAGGAAGAACCGGCTTTAGAAGTGTCCTTTCGGCTTACCATGGGCACTCGGCGCTCCTGTGCCTTTGGTTCACTAGAAGCCTTTGCTTCTGAAGAAGGTTGTACAGGAATGGTTTGTTCAACCGTATTTTTTTCAGAAGCTGCTCGAGAACCAACCTCCTCCTTTCCAGAGGATCTACTCTTTCCACTACAGCTAAGAAGTACGAGTGCCGCTAAAAGCATAGGTAAAAGTAAGATTTGACTTTTCATACCCCCCTTCCAGCATCCTAACAGGCAGTGTTTGTATAGACAAGAGGTATTCCCCCTTGTACACTTTTTGTATGGAAATAAAAGAATCCATAATCCACCATCTGGATAGAGACTACACGGAACCCATACGGGATCCTCTCTGGAAGCATATCTACCTATCCCCTCCTTTAATGGCCATCGTTGCTTCTTCTCCCTTTCAGAAATTGTATCGCATAAAACAGCTAGGCATTGCTCATTTAGTGTATCCGGGAGCTACTCATAGCCGTTTTGTACACAGTTTAGGGGTGTTCCATTTAGCCAAACGCATGATAAGAGGAATAATTTCCTCAGAAATGGCCCCTCCGCTAACTCTGGAAGGGGTAAAAGCTTTTTTAGCTGCTGCTTTATTGCACGATATCGGGCATTTCCCCTTTACCCATTCCTTGAAGGAACTCCCGTTGCGGGAACATGAATCTTTAACCGCCGATCTCC
>JBDNDI010000068.1:0-9799 GCA_046719195.1 Spirochaetales bacterium
CAGGGTTCAGGCCTTCTACAAACAGAAGCGCTGATCCGCTACACGGTACAGAAGGCGGTTGCGAAGGCCCGGAGCCGGAATGTCCGATATTTAGAACTCCGCTGTTCTCCCTGGAACTACACGAAAGGAGAGGTCCGCACAGGATTAGAGGTATACCGGATCATTGCGGAGGAACTGACTAAAGCGGAGAAAGAGGTTAACCCTGGGGCTCTACCGGTTTTCGGGGCGCGCGGGCTGCAGGCCGGGTTTCGAAGCGGCATTATTCTGATCGCCAGCCGGCACCGAAAGATGAGCGAGGTGTACCTGAACCTCGAACTGATGGAAGAGATCTACGCTCAGGGGGTATATGAGGAAAAACTTGTAGGAATTGACTTAGCCGGTGAGGAAGGGAAGCTGCCCCCCTCCCGACTGCGGGAAGCCTTTCTTTCCGTCATGAATCGGTGCCAGCACATCACGATCCATGCGGGGGAAACAGAAAAAGTGGAAAGCGTGTGGGAGGCGGTGTATCACTTGAACGCCGAGCGGATCGGCCACGGTCTGACCTTAAAGGATGATAAACATCTGTTACAGAAGATTATTGACCGGGGAATTGCCCTGGAACTCTGCCCCTCCAGTAATGACCAGATCGTAGGATTCCGGGATTCCCCCTATCCCCTACTCGATTACTTAGAGAAAGGAGCCTCCGTGACGATCAACACGGACAACCCCGGTATTTCCCGCACCCAACTGACCCAGGAATTCCTGAAAGCGGCCCAGCTTAGCCGGGTCGGACTTTCCCTGATGCAAATCCTGCAAATCGTGCGAAACGGTTTTTCCGCTGCTTTCCTTCCCCTGCCGGAACGGGAGCGGCTTCTGCTATCGGTAGAGCGGGAACTCTACGCCCGCTCGATCCCTTTGTTAGAGGAGGTATGGAAGAGATGAAAGAATATAACTATTGGAGGATGAACTATGGAGTTTAACTTAAACCATTATAAAAACATAGTGAAAAAAACCTACGAGCTAGAAGTAGTTACACCCTTATTCCTTGGAGGTGCAGATCCTACCCATGCGGAAATACGCCCTGCCTCTCTTAAGGGAATACTCCGTTTTTGGTGGCGGGCAATCTATGGACCACAAATATGTGAACCCTATATCAAAAATGGAAAATATGAAAAAGGATTACAAGAATTAAAAAAACAGGAAGAAGCAATTTTTGGCTCCCAGGACCAAAAATCAAAATTACATTTAACTCTTTACCAAAACGAAAATATAAAACCATCTTCTAAACGTTTAAATAAAGGAGCGCTTTATACTGTAACGTCATCAAAAGGAAAATTTTACTTAGGAATTATTGATTACTTAGCTTATGGCTTAAATAGATATGATAGAGAGTCAAAAGATATAAAATATATTCGCTCTTATTTTTCTACGGAAACAAAGATTACTTTAGGGTTAAAATATCCAAAAGACCTAGAAGATAGTATTATCACTACATTAATAGCTGTAGTTAGTTTTGGTGGCTTAGGTGCGAAAACAAGAAATGGATTCGGCAGCCTATTTAATGAGGAACTCATAATTTCCTTTGATGAAATCTGTAAAAAGGCTTGCAATCTTGATAATACACCACTTCCATATACTTCCTTTTCTAAAAAATCAAAATTATTTTCGTTTCCAGCTAGAAATTCATGGATAGATGCTTTATCAGATATAGGAATAGCATATAAAGACGCTAGGCTTAGCTTAGAAAAAAAGCATGTCTATGAAAAAAGAAGCTTAATTGGACGTCCTATAGTGCAAGCAGGCAATGAAAAAATAAAACACCAAAGGCATGCTAAGCCCTTTTTCTTACATGTAAACAAGGTGGGGGGAAAATACCAAGGGCAAATTTTATATCTTCCCTATAAATATACCGATTTAAAGCAACTTGAAAAATATAGCGCGACTTGTGAGGCGATGGTTCAAAAAATCCAAGAAGCAGTTCAAAAAATCAAATAAGCAAAGGAGGATTTTCGACAATGAAATTCCCTTATAATGATGCTAACTATTGGGAGCAAAAGATAATAGCGTATTTTCATGATTCTCCTGAAAAAATATTTAATATTGCTAAACACGAAGAAAGGTCTACTAATTTTATTGCAACACTAGGTCTACAAAAACCTAATAACGAAGTATATAAATTAGCAGATATTATTGCGGCTGGTTTGGAACGGGGACTCTTCCCAGATTACCATAGAGACGAAGAAAAAAGCGGTGCCATTGATTATGAAAAAAACCCTTACTTGACCCATCCCATTAGTTTGGCTGAACCCCTTAAAGTTCTTCTTCCACAAAAAATACAATTGGAGGATACATTATCAAATTTTATAAAGATTTTATTGTCAGAAGAACAGCAAAAACTGGCAGATAAGAAGATTCTTTTTTTCTATCTGTATTTTTTATTGAAATTCAAGCTAGCCTCCTCCAACATTGCAAACTTAGGTGCTTTTTGGCATAGGATTCCAGCGGATACCCGTATCCCAGATCATGGCATCTGGCACCATAATGCTCTAACCTCTGCTTTGTACTCATGCACGTATCACCTTGAACAGAAAATGCATTTTGAAGAATTGCTAAAAAAAGCAGGGTTACTCGTTTTTAGTATAACTCCTGTACAGGGGTTCATTAGTAACGCACGCAGGTTAAGAGACTATTGGACAGGCTCTGTACTTTTATCTTGGTTAGCCTTTGAAGGAATACGATGGATTATGGAAAACCTAGGTCCAGATCATGTCCTTTATCCCTGTCTCCATGATCAACCGCTGGTGAATATCTATTTAGAAAAATATTTTGGGTTTAAGCTATATCACCAGAATATGGACGAGGAAAGGAATACCATTGCCTCGTTTCCGAACAAATTTGTAGCCTTAATACCTTTCCAGTATGCAGAAGAAATAGCCACAGAAATTCAAAAACATATCCAGAAAGAATGGGAGAATCTTTTGGATTTATCCCATAAGTATCTCTGTACCCGTATGCTTTTTAAAGAAAGCTCCGAAGAAGCTAGATATCTGAGAGAACTGTTTAGAAGGCAGGCTGAAGTATACTGGAGTTACGATTGGGCGGCAGTTCGCTTTATTCAGGAAACTGACAAAGAACAGTTGAGTAAGTTGCTTCTGGAAAAACACTATCAAAAGAATATAGAGTTTATTACGGCTTTTCAGAAGTTGTTAAAAAACCGTTCGTATACGAAGCAGGAAAATTATTCTTTAACCTTTTTCTACAATACGACGCACAGTTTAGTTCAAGGTTTGCTATCTGCCGCTAAACGATTTCGGCAGAACCGTAGAAAGGCTGAACCCGGAGAGAAATGTTCTCTCTGTGGAGAGTTCGAAGCCTTGCATACCAAACCATGGCAAGAAGGAGAAGAGGCTTCTCAGTACAAACAATATATTCAAAATTTTTGGGAAACCTTAGGAGAAAAATGGGAAAATGAGTTGGATTTTTCTCAAAAGAAAAGAAAGGAATTTCTCTGTAGCCTTTGTTTTATGAAAAGAGGACTCTATAAAATACTAGAGAAAGAAAACCATCCTCTAAAAGAAGTATTTAATAACCAGGAAGGTTTTCCTTTAACCACAGAGATTGCGTTAACTCACTATTTAGATAAAAAGAATATAAAAGAAAAAAAGGAAAGACAAAAAATATCTCAAAAAATCCATGACTCGAATAAAGAGCCAATGGATATAAAAAATATTTATAAGTATTACGCTCTTTTGTTAATGGATGGGGACAATATGGGGAAACTTGTTAGCGGAGAAACAATTGGAGCCACATGGAATTCTATTATACAGAATGAATTGAAAAAAAAACTCAAAGGTGAAAAGGGTAAAATTGAAGAGATATATCGTAACGCATGGAAAGATATTTTAGGTCAAAGTCGAATGCTTACCCCTGCAATTCACGAATCTATATCAGAAGCATTAGGAGACTTTGCCTTATATTGTGTTGCCCCTATTGTGAAAAATTACAAAGGTAAACTTATTTATGCAGGGGGGGATGATGTATGCGCTTTTTTACCCTTGCAGAACGCCCTACAGGCTGCAAAAGAGATCCGCGATGCTTATCACCATACCTTCCGCTACATAGATCCAGAAGGTACCTTTCATCCTTTAAGTGGCGACTGGGAAATCAAGCCAGGTAAACTATCGCTTGGATTAGGAACTAGTAAAGACATTTCCATTTCAGCAGCTTTATTATTTGTACATCATAAAGAGAACTTAAAATGGTGCATAAAAGAAGCACATCGCATATTAGATGAGATTGCTAAAGAACAAAATGGTCGCAACAGTCTTGCGGTAGGCTTGTACAAACGTTCAGGGGGTGAGCCAAAAATCTACGTCCGCAAATGGGAGGAAGAAGGATTAGGGAAAGAACAACTTTCACCTTGGGAATCCGTAAAAATAGTTACTACTGCAATAGCTTCGGCAAAAAAACCTAGGGAATTATCCCGTTCCTTGATTTACAACCTGGAATCGCTAAAGCCGGCCTTAATTTCCTTTACCAAATTAAGTAATAAAGAAGAAGCAAAGGATGGCCTTACCAAATTTGTCCTTGCCCAAATGGATCGCAGCAGTATTGAAGCAAGAAACCCAAAGGAATTAGCAGAACATATTGTAAATATCATCTGGAATAAACAAAAAACAGCGGATGATGCAATTAGTACCAACGGATTGATCATTGCTTCCTTCTTAGCCAATCAATGAGGAGGTTCGAAAATGATATGGTATGAATTAATCCCTACAGACACACTTTTCTTTCGTGGCGCAGAAGCTTTAGAAATGGGAGCGGATCATTTTGCGTTATCCCTTTTTCCGCCTCCTATATCAGTGTTTTATGGTGCTTTTCGAACACAAGTATTGAAAGAAAAAAACATAAGCTACAAAGACTATGCCCAGCATAAAGTAGATGCCGAACTCTTTAATTTAATTGGGCATCCTGAACAATCAATACATGAACTCCCTTTCACCATCTATGGGCCCTGTTTTTACTATTCAGATGAGGTATTTCTTCCCACACCGCTACATTGGTATGGGATAAAAGAGCAACAAGGGGAGATACAAGTTAGGACCCTAAAAAAGTTGCCGAAAACGGATATTGTTAAGGTATCTAAACCTGTGCTTTGGACTACCCCCCTTCCCAAATCAGGTTCGCAAGAATCGATTTCAGAAAAATATATCGATATATCCGGAAGTTGGGTAAACTGGAATTCCATTATGCAATTCCAGGAAAATCAACTTTTACAATTTTATGAAGCTAAGCATTTCTTCATAAAAGAAACTAGAACCGGAATCGCTTTAAATACACAGCGAACCGTACGGGAAGGACATCTATACTCTATGGTTCACATAAGGTTAAAATTGAAAGTTTCCCTCTGTATTGGTTTAGATAAAAAAATACTTTCCCAACCAGAAGGAGTTCTCTTTCTTGGCGGAGAAAATCGATTCGTCCGCTACAGAGAAATCAATCCATCCATAAAACCAATACCTAATAATGGAAACTATTACCTATCCTTTACTCCCATTCCCGCAACTACAGAAGCTGAGAAATCTTTAGTTATTACAGAAAAGCTCCTTTATTTAGGGGGATGGGACTTAGCCAAAGGTTTCCACAAACCCTTAGAACCACATTTCCCAGCCGGGAGTGTTTTTAATTCTAAAGTATCTAAACATTGTATTCCTATACCATAAAGAGGGAGGTTTGTTATGAAAAGAGAACATTGCAGTATACTAACATTCTATGCTATCGCTCCTATTCACGCCGGGAGCGGCTCAATGATTGGAGCTATCGATTTGCCGATTCAGCGGGAAAGGCACACGAACTGGCCTCATATTCAGGCAAGCTCTGTAAAAGGTGCATTGAGGGATCATTTTAGGTCCTTCGCTAAGGTGGAAGAAAAGTCATTAATCAACTTTATATTTGGACTTGATCAAGAAAATGACGGTCCAGCAGATGAAGCAGAAAACATACCCTCATCTGTTGCAGTTTCTGATGCAAAACTGATAGCCTTTCCGGTGCGCTCCAACCTTGCACCCTTTGTATGGGTAACCTGTCCGCTTGCAATAGAACGTCTACAACAAGACATGAAGTTTATAGGAGTGTCTGAAGAATCACCCCTAGGAAAAGTATCCATCAACTCAGAGAATGCCCACTGGATTATAAAACCCGATTCCTTAAGTGCTCAAACAATTCTATTGGAAGACCTGGTATTACAAATTAAAGAAGAACAGAAATTACAAAATAATCCCATTAAACATATATTGCCCATACCTATAGACCGACTTTTACTAGTCTCTGATGAGATTTTTACCTATATTGTGGAAACCAGTACCGAGATCCAGACACAGATAAAAATAGACAGCGAAACAGGGGTAACCAGAACGGGCTCTCTTAGATATCAAGAGCTATTATCTTCAGATAGTTTGCTTTATTCTGTTATCTATTTTAAAGACCCTACAAACAACAACGAAAACAAGTTGCGGGTAGAAAATGTTAAAGAGTACATCAAAGGGAATATAAAAGACTTTATTCAGATTGGTGGAGATGAAACCTTGGGTCGGGGTATTTGCTCTGTTTCCTGGTATCCTAAAGAAAAGGAGGCTGCCCAATGAAAAGCTTATCCCAAAAAAGAGCAGATTTTACCTTAGAAAAAGTAAAATCCTATTTAAATACAATTAGCCAGAAGGATAGCAAAGAATTTAAAAGTTTTGTTGCTGGAATTCCTGCCATGATTCTTCAGAATGGATTAGGATTAACCTTAGCCTTTCTACTATCCAAACAGGAAACCGGTAAGAAGACAAAACATAAAGAAGCCTTTGATGAAATTAAAGAATGGTTAACCCTTAAATCTGATTTAACCAGGCCAATTTTTAATTCTAATACTTCTCTAAAGAATTATACTGAAGCGGATTTCCTTAAGTTTCTAAACAATCTAGACCAGAAAGACTATCGAATTGTGCAACAGGAAGTATTGAGTTTATTAGAATGGATTAAACGATATGCTGCTGCTTTTGTGCTAGAGGAGGAGACTAATGAAACAGAACAATCCTGATTCAGAAAAAAAGGGAAACGAGAAAAAAGGCTTCCTTTTTTATCCCAGCCATAAACAAGCCCTAGAGATTACCCAAGCTTTTCCCGAAACAGGAAACTTCGGGCTATGGTATAATAAATATGTCCCTGTGGTAGGCAACAGTACGTTTAAACCATGTGATATGCACCTAAAGGCTGAGGAAGCAATCCCATTTTACTGTGATAAAGCAAACAATATATTCGACAAAATAGAGAAAACCTCACCTTTAAGAAAAGCTCTTATCCAAAAGCATGCCTATCAAACTCTATTATTAGCAAAGGCAAAGGAAGCAAATTTTGAAACAATTGAAATCTGGGCAGAAACTAAGAATCGCTTTCTTACAGGAATTGGCAACTCTCACCCCTCTGAAACTAGTCTTACCTTAGATTACATATTGGGTATCCCCTTCATCCCTGCTTCAACCATTAAAGGCATAGTGAGATTCTGTAATGCCTTACGCTTAATTGAGACCCAAAAAATTCAAGCAGAAAAATTTAATGATGTACTTATTGATATAAATACAAAAAGATTGTTTGGAAGCTCGGCGGATGATTTTAAAAATAAGAAAACAAAACCCAATAAAGGTAGTTTAATTTTTTTAGATGCATACCCTATTCCCCCAGTTACTTTAGAAATAGATATTTTAAATCCTCATTATATGAAATATTATGAGCCTAATAACAGGAACACTTGGCCTGCCGATTGCTCAGAACCCATTCCAGTAAAATATCTTGTAGTCAAGCCAGGAACTAAATTTATTTTTAGATGTATTGTCCCAGTAGATTTAAAATCCAAAGTAGAGGTCTTATATAAAGATATATTTAATGAAGGAATAGGAGCAAAAACCAGCTCAGGATATGGTAAGTTCGATTGTATAACTGAAGATTCACACTTCGTAGAAGAAATAAAAAAAGAGATTCAAAACTTATCAACAACAAGACAACAAATTATTGAAGGGCCAGAGAGTAAGATATTAAGTAAGATAGCACAACTAAAAAAGGATCGAAGTGAAATAGGGCAGATAGCAAAGGAAGTTTTAGAGGGTAACTATTCTTTACTAGTATATCGATCGTTAAAAAATAAATTAATAGAGTTAAATGAATGGGAACCCGAAAAAGGACCCGCATTTCAAAAGATGGCGGAGCGAAAGAAAAAGTTAGAAGAGAAAATTACAGTTTTAAGTAACCGAAAATCAAATGAGGAATAAAACAAATGACTCATCATCTGCTATCCTTTTTAGGCACAGGTAACTATGAACCTTGCAAATACCAATTTAAAGGAAAAAGTAGTTCCGTAGTTACTTATATTCAACTTGCTTTTTTAGAACTTTTAGAAGAGCTGCACTCTGATAAAGCAAAGGTTTCAATTTTTTTAACAAAAAAGGCACGAGAGAAGCATTGGGAAAGCCTACCTAACTATTCCTATTCTCATTACGGATTAGCACAATATATACAGAAACAGTACCCTACCCTTTGCATCGAGGCAGTGGATATACCTGAAGGAGGGTCTCCAGAAGAGTTATGGCAAATTTTTTCGACAATTTTTGAGTGTATACAGGAAAGCGAAACCCTCTACGCCGATATCACCCACAGCTTCCGTTCCCTGCCCATGTTTGGTTTAGTTCTTCTGAATTATGCTCGGATGCTGAAAAACATCCGGGTAGGGGGTATCTACTATGGTGCCTTTGAAGCCTTGGGCTCTCCTGCTCAGATAAATGCGGTACCCCCAGAACAGCGAATTGCCCCAGTGTTTGATCTTACGAGTGTGTATTCCTTAATGGAATGGAATACAGCAGTTAACCTATTCTTACAGGCCGGTCGGGCAGAGGAATTAGCGCAAATCGTGCGAACGCAACTGAAACCAATTCTTAGCGATCCAGGGAAACGAAACCTGGAAGCAATAGGAGAACAGAAACTCGCAGATATGCTGAAAATTGTTTCAATGGATTTACTTACTAACCGGGGACAGGATCTACGAAAGGGAGAAACCTTTTTCCGTTTACAGAAAACCTTCTCTGACCTTCAGGGAAAAACCTTAACCTTGAAGCCTCTGGAACCTTTACTAAAGGAAGTGGAAAAAAAGTTTTCCCGATTCCAGATGAATAGTATAAAGAATGGATATCGGGGGGTAGAATGGTGTATCCAGCATGGATGGATCCAACAGGGAATAACGCAATTACAGGAAACGATCATCACCCACATGCTAGAACTACTGAAGGAAAAAAGTAATGATCGAGAAAAACGACAAATGGTCTCTACTCTTTTTGATGCAAAGGGAAATCCCCTGGGCAATGGGAAATATCAGCATTGTTTGGAGAAGGATCCCTCTTTCACCAGGCGAGTCTTTGAACATTCTTTCTGCAAGGTAGCTTTTAAACCGTACAATCAGCTGAGAGATCCCAGAAACGATATTAACCATGGAGGCTACGTAGAACAAACCTCTGCCCAGAGATTTGAACAGAATCTGAAAGAGGCATTTGAGGAACTTAAAAATAGATACCGCGAGGAATACGGGGAGGACCTCTATTAATGGCGGCAATCTACATAGTGTCGGAAAACGGAAAGTTGCAGAAAAAAGGAGAAACCCTGCAGTTAAATCATCCCGATGGGACCATCACCACCATTTTCCCGTTTAAAACGGAGCAGATAGTGGTGCTGGGCAGTGTAGAGATAACCGGACCTGCTCTTCGAACCCTAATGCGAAACGGCATCGATACAA
>JBDNDI010000069.1:0-9695 GCA_046719195.1 Spirochaetales bacterium
GGAACAGGATGCTTGCAAGGCAACCGGGTTATTTCTAGAGCGGAGTAAGCTAATTCGGGTATACGGCCCAATTGGCTCAACAGACTATTGGAAGGTCGATCTATATGAGCAGGAATAAATAACCCTTCCAGGTTAGCTATAAGGGAGCCCAATTCCTCCAGGGAAAAGGAAGAACCTACCCCTAGATAGGTTCCCACTTCCCCAAGAATTTCCTCTGCCTCGTTTACATACACCTGATCCCCATGCCGCTCCGGATTGTAGGGAATTTTAGGCAGGCTGTTATAGATCCGTTGACCCAACTCTAGAGCTTGTTCAACAGTTTCAAATAAAGCTAGTACATGAATTTCTTCCGATGTAGTTACCTCTATTCCAAATAGCGCTGTTATTTTTTCTTTTACACAAGCATCGGCGAAAGCGGGGCAATTTAACGCAGAGTTGTGATCCGTAAGCGCTACGAGGTGTAGACCTAAACGAGCTGCCACTTGGGCAATCCTCCGAGGTGACATGGACAGATCTCCACAAGGACTTAAACAGGAGTGCAGGTGAAGATCCGCATATACCTTCATGCGAGGTCACCTTAAACGATCAGCGTATAGGAGTTGGTAAAGCTTACCAGAAAGCTCGAACTGGTTGCAGGAGGATCGGAAAACCCCTATTTTTTCCTCTTTAGCGGCCGCAAGCATGTCCTCGGGGACGGGTCTTTTATTAGCAATGATTATAGCCAGGATCCCCACAAGTCCGGCTACCGCAACAGTATTCTTGTGTGCCTGAATGGTGATAAGGATATCCCCTGTTTTAGCATGGGCCATGACATCAGAAAGAAGGTCCGAGGTATATCCCCCCTGCACTTCCGTTTCTTTAATTTCCGTCTGTAAGGGCTCTATCTCTAAAAACTTTATTATCTTTTCCAACTGCACAGACCACCTCCCTTTAGGGTTCTGCGGATGGGGTAGAGGGTACTAGTATTACTGCCCTCACTGTGGTGCCTTCCCCAACCTTTGATTCAATATGAAACTCATCCGAAACTCGCCTGGCATTGGGTAACCCCATGCCTGCACCAAATCCTAGGGATCGAATCCACTCATTGGCAGTAGAATATCCTTCTTCCATTGCTTTTGTAACATCGGGGATTCCTGGCCCTGTGTCTTTTGCTTCAATTTCTGCTCTACCTTCCCCCAACCGGAAGCTTAGGGTTCCCCCATCCGAATGAACAACCAGATTCATCTCTAGTTCATACGCTGCTACTGCTACTCTACGGAGGAGTTTTGAATCTAGATTTCGTTCCATTAATTCTTTTTTTATTTTTGCCGAAGCTTTTCCCGCATGTTCAAAATCATACCGTCGTACCCGAAAAATAAGATGCACATCTTCCCCTGGCTTAAAGGATGGCTGCACAATCTGTTGCTCCAATTTTTCTACCTCTTTATTCGCCTCTACTAACAGAGCCATAATAATATCCCGACTCGTTATTATTCCAACTAGTTCTCTCTTTCTGTTTAAAACGGGAAATCTCCCATACCGGTATTTATCTAAATAGGAGATGGCAAATTGGAGGGGCATGTCATCTTCTAGCACTATAAGATTTCTACTCATCCATTTTTCCGAAGGTTCTTCGATATATCCCCCATCCAAAGCCCGGATTATATCATCCATAGAGACAATACCAAAAATACGTTTTCCGCTCTCATCGGTAATGGGTACGCCGGTAATTCCCTTTTCTTTCATCAGATGCTGAATAGCCCGAAGGGGAGTATTTTTTCGTGCGGTAATAACCTCTTTCGTCATTACATCTTTCACTTTTAGGCGATAAATTAAATCTAATAGAAAGGGGGGGGAATCGCTTGTATTAATCGGAAAGCTGTACATTAGATTTCTAATTTAGATCCTAAGAGATAGCAAACTTTATAGGTATTTAAAGGAGTGGAAAGAAGGGTAATTCCGAACTCCTCTGCCAATTGCACCATGCTTTCCTGGGGATGTTTTCCGTTCACTAAAAGAACAACCGAAGCACCCACAATATCGGCCGTGCGAATTACCTGTTCCGAGTTGAGAGAGGTGACAATTAAAAAGTTATCTTCCGAGGTGGTTAGCACATCACTCATAAGGTCTGAAGCAACTACAGATTTTATTTCTTTTTCCCTGAAATCCTTACCTTGTACAAGGACGGTGCAGGGAAACAGGCTTAATAAATGCTCTAACTTCATAATACATCCTTTGTTTCGGGATGAGGTTATAAAAGCTCCACCGATTCTGCCAACCGGTCGGATAGTTTTACTAAATAGAATAGATTTTCTATCTCTAAACCTAAGTTCACATTATGAATTAAGCACCCTTTTTGGTTACATTTCAGTTCTACAGGCGCAAAATTTAAAATGCCCTGGATTCCTGACGCCACCATTAGCTCCATAACCTGGGTAGCTGCCGTGTCCGGCACTGCTATAATTCCTACGGTAATACGGTGCTCCTTAATAAAAGCTGGCATTTCCCGAATATCCATAATAGGGACATCTGCCTTAGAAACGACCCGACTAGGATCAATATCAAATCCAGCTGCAATATGAATACCTTCTTTAGTAAACTCTTTGTACTCCATAAGGGCTGATCCAATTCTGCCACAACCTACAATGATTATCTCATGCGGTTGATTTTTGCCCAATACATTACTGAGGAGTTCTATTAACGTATCAATGTGATATCCTCCTCGTTTATTCCCCGGAATATTAATAATAGAAAAGTCTTTCCGAACTACTGCCGGAGTTACCCCTATGGCATCTCCTAAGTTATTGGAGAATACCTTTACGAATCCGAGGGATTTTAATTTTTCTAGAACCCGCAGATACCTAGCTAAACGCAATATTGTGCTTCTGTTTAAGTTTTTTACCATTTTATGCACCTTCTTTCACAATATTTATTTTAATATAATGGTTTGTGTGATTTTTTGCAATATGCTGTTCCCACTGTTGATTTTTTTATCAAATCGGTATAGAATCCGCCAAACTATTCCTAACAAAGTGGAGGATACCACATGACTATAGCTACTGAACCTTTAAAACTTACCGAAGGGCTCCAACAGTTTATTGCCAAGTGGAAGGACGCGCCGGGGAATCTTATTATGATTCTCCATAAAGTGCAGGAGGAGTATGGGTATGTACCCCGCCCTGTAGCTATTCAATTGAGCAAAGAATTAGATGTCCCCCTAGCAAAAATCTATGGAGTAATTACCTTCTATCACTTTTTCAAGCTTCGCAAACCGGGAAAGAACAAAATCTCCGTTTGCATGGGTACTGCTTGTTACCTGAAGGGAGGTGAAGACCTTATTCATGAATTAGAATCCCTCCTAGGTACTGGAGTGAATTCTACCACTGAAGATGGAGTTTTCTCCATAGAAGCAGTTCGTTGTGTTGGCTGCTGCGGTCTAGCACCGGTTATTATGGTTAACAAGGAAGTGTATGGAAAGGTAAAAAAAGATCAGCTTCCGGAAATTCTCGCGAAACACAGGGAATCTTAGTGCATTATACCATTGGAGACTACATAGAAGATCTAGTACAGAACTCCTTAGAAGCCGGTTCTCCCTTTACTAGCATAAAGGTAGAGGAGGCAAACGGTTTTTTGGAAGTAAGGGTAGAAGATACAGGGAAAGGAATGACAGAGGAAGAACTATCCCGGGCTTTAGATCCGTATGGCACGGACCCTTCCAAACACCCGGGAAGAAAAGTGGGGTTAGGATTACCCTTCCTGCTCCATTGTGTTCAAACTGTGGGAGGAGAGTTTCATATCCAATCCGCACCCGGTAAAGGAACTACCGTGTTCTTTCGAATTCCCCTGAATCACATTGATTCCCCTCCCCTAACGAATTTAACGGAAACTTTCTTACAAATTCTTACCTATCCAGGTAATCATGAGATCCGGATTGATCGCAGCCGTGAATCGGAATCTTACACCTTACATCGCTCTGAACTAAGAGAAACTTTAGAGGACCTCGAATCCGTAGGGTCGCAGGCTCTCTTGAAAGAATATATTCAATCTTTGGAAACCTCCCTGGAGGCTCAGAAGGTTTCCTAACTGAAGGAGAAAGGTATGGCAAAAATGACCTTAGAGGACTTAAAAAAGCTTCGAGAAGAAAAGAAGCGGGAAATAGAAAAAAGAGATATCTCGGGTAAAGATATTGAGATTACCGTAGGAATGGCAACCTGTGGTATAGCCGCAGGGGCCAAGAATACTCTTACGGCTTTTTTAAATGAACTAGAAGCCCAGAATTTGTCGAACGTGATCGTCCGACAAACGGGTTGTATGGGTTACTGCTATGCGGAACCTACAGTAGAAATCCGTATGCCAGGGATGCCGGATATTATTTATGGGAAGGTAGATCCAGAGGTGGCAGTAAAAATTGTACGCAAACACATTCTCGGTAAGGTGCTCATCAACGACCACATCCTTGATAAGCCCGCCGCAGATATTATGAAAAAGTAGGCAGGAGGAGCAATCATGGCATTTAAAAACTATGTACTAGTCTGCGGTGGAACAGCATGTGAATCCTCAAAAGCAGAAGATATTTACAAAAACTTTATTACCGAACTGGAAGCAGCGGGCATAAAAGAGGATGTACAGGTAGTTAAAACGGGTTGTTTTGGATTCTGCGAAAAGGGGCCAATAGTAAAAATTTTACCCGATGAATCCTTCTATGTGGAAGTAAAACCTAACGATGCAAAAGAAATTGTGGCAGAGCACTTGGTAAAAGGTAGACCGGTAAAACGCCTTTTGTACCAGGGAGAAGTAACCAAGAAACATGCAAAAGTTGAGGATATACCGTTTTACCAAAAACAATTCCGGATCGTGTTACGCAACTGTGGGGTAATTAATCCAGAGGACATAAATGAGTATATTGCCCGGGATGGGTATGCGGCTTTAGAAAAAGTTCTCTTTGAGATGACCCCGGATCAGGTTATTGAACAACTGAAAATTTCTGGTCTCCGGGGACGAGGCGGCGCCGGATTCCCCACCTGGTTAAAATGGAACTTTACCAAACAGGTAAATGACTCGCCCAAATATATTGTGTGTAATGCAGACGAAGGTGACCCGGGGGCATACATGGACCGGTCCACCTTAGAGGGAGACCCCCACAGTATCCTGGAAGCTATGGCTATTGCTGGAAAAACCATAGGAGCTAACAAAGGGTACATCTATATTCGCGCTGAATATCCTTTAGCGATCCATCGTCTTGAAATAGCTATACAACAGGCTCGGGAACTCGGTCTTTTAGGTAAAGACATCTTAGGAAGTGGCTTTGATTTTGATATTGAGCTGCGTTTAGGAGCTGGAGCCTTTGTTTGCGGAGAGGAAACCGCCCTGTTAGCTTCTATAGAAGGGGAAAGAGGTATGCCGAAGCCCCGACCCCCTTTTCCTGCTGTAAAGGGGTTGTGGCAAAAACCCACGGTAATAAACAATGTGGAAACTTGGGCTAATATTCCTGTAATAATATTACGGGGAGGCGCCTGGTTTGCTAACATCGGTACGGAGAAATCCAAAGGAACCAAGGTATTTGCTCTTACCGGTAAAATACAGAACTCCGGCTTAGTGGAAGTTCCCATGGGGACCACCTTGCGAGAGATAATCTTTGACATTGGGGGTGGTATTGTTAATGGGAAAAAGTTCAAAGCGGTACAAACGGGAGGGCCTTCGGGAGGGGTTATTACCGCCGAATACCTGGATACCCCCATTGATTATGAAAACCTGCAGAAGCTCGGCTCCATTATGGGCTCGGGCGGAATGATAGTGATGGACGAGGACGATTGTATGGTAGATATCGCCAAGTTCTATCTTGGTTTTACTGTAGATGAGTCCTGTGGTAAGTGTGCACCTTGTCGCGTAGGCGGTCGGCAGTTACTAAACTATCTCGATAAAATTTCCAAAGGAAAAGCTACCCGGGAAGATTTGTCCAAGATGAAGCAAATCGGCGCTGCTATGAAACGAGCCTCTCTCTGCGGTCTAGGGCAAACAGCACCTAACCCTGTACTCTCTACCCTAACCTACTTTGAAAAAGAGTATCTAGCGCATATCGATGATCGAATATGCCCGGCAGGAAAATGTAAGGACTTAATTACCTACTCAATCTTACCCGAAAAATGCATTGGCTGTGGCTTGTGTGCTAGAAGATGTCCTGTTAACTGTATTACCGGAGAAAAGCGACAGCCTCATGTAATCGATCAAAAGGCATGTATAAAATGCGGCGAGTGTTACTCGGTATGTAAGTTCGGCGCAGTACTGCGCAAGTAATAAGAAGGAGTACTCCTGTGAATGGTAAAACAATTAACATAAAAATAAATGGTATGCCGTTCTTTGTACACGAAGGAACCACCATTTTAGAAGCTGCTAAACTTGTAAATGTGAAAATACCTACTCTCTGTTACCATCCAGATTTGCCCGCCTGGGCTGCCTGTGGTATATGTGTGGTAAAAGTTGAAGGATCCCCTAAAATGTTCCGAGCTTGTTCCACTCCAGTCGAGGATGGAATGAGCATCATTACCCATGATCCGGAAATCGTCGAAGTACGACGTACGGTTATCGAACTAATCCTTTCTACTCATCCTAACGATTGTCTTCAGTGCCCTCGTAATCAGGATTGTGAATTGCAAAGGCTGGCTGCTGAGTTCGGTATTCGGGAAATGCCTTTTGAGTACAACATAAACAAAATACCCGTGGATGATTCCACCACCTCCCTGATTCTTAACCCAGAAAAATGTGTAAAGTGTGGCCGATGCGTGAAGGTATGCCAGGGCATGCAGAATGTATGGGCTATTGAGTTCCTTGGAAGGGGGGATTCTACTCGTATTGCCCCAGCAGGTGATGTTCTTCTAGCTGAAAGTCCCTGTATTAAATGTGGTCAATGTTCTGCTCATTGTCCGGTAGGAGCTATTTACGAAAAAGACGAGACACAGAAAGTATGGAAAGCCCTCCAAGATCCCAGTAAATACTGTGTGGTACAAATTGCTCCAGCTGTGCGGGTGGCATTAGGAGAAGCCTTTGGGTTACCTCCCGGAACTCTGGTAACCAACAAAGCCTATGCGGCATTACGCAGGTTAGGATTTGAAGCAGTTTTTGACACAAACTTCGGTGCAGATCTTACCATAATGGAAGAAGGTTCTGAATTTTTAGAACGTTTTGTCCACGGTAAGGGAGACTTACCCCTTATTACCTCCTGTTGTCCTGCCTGGGTAGACTACCTGGAAAAATATTATTCTGATCTTATTCCCCTCTTTTCTACCGCAAAATCTCCCCAGGCGATGGTAGGCGCCTTAACCAAAACCTACTATTCCGACAAGAGTGGAATTGATTGTAAAAACATGTTTAGTGTATCCGTTATGCCTTGCACAGCAAAAAAATACGAAATCATCCGTAGCGAATCCATGTACGCCTCAGGATGTCAGGATATCGATGTTTCCATTACTACCCGGGAATTAGCCCGGATGATAAAATCTGCAGGAATTGACTTTCTTAACCTTCCTGATGAAGATGCGGATGCTCCTCTCGGTATCTATACCGGTGCAGGTACCATTTTCGGGGCTACCGGTGGAGTTATGGAAGCGGCTCTACGAACCGCCTATTACCTGGTAACCGGCCAGGAGCTGGTAAATGTAGACTTGGAGGATGTACGGGGTATTGAAGGCATTAAAGAAGCTCGTATACGGATGGCTGGAAAAGAAGTTCGGGTAGCAGTGGCGCACCAAATGGGTAATATAGAAGCGGTATTAGACCAAGTAAGGGAGGCTAAGGCAAAGGGAAAAGAAATGCCTTGGCATTTTATTGAAGTTATGGCTTGCCGCGGTGGATGTATAGGAGGAGGTGGACAACCTTATGGCGGTACTGATGAAATCCGGAAGAAAAGAATCGCTGGGATCTATGCAGACGATAAAGGAAAGAAAATCCGTTGTTCCCATCAGAATCCTGCTATTAAACAACTGTATGCAGAGTTCCTCGGGAAGCCCCTTAGCCATAAATCCCATGAACTTCTTCATACAAAATATACTCCCCGACCGCTATATACCCGATAACGAAAGGTATCTTAATGAATCTAAAAGGAGGCCGAAAGGCCTCCTTTTTATTTGGTACCCTGAATCTAGTACCCTGAAGCTTGTTGAATTGGAAAAAACGGGAGTTGTAATAAAATCTTCCCTTCTCCTACTAGCCCCTACGGACAACACCTCTTTTTGCTTCGAAAAGCTTCTACCTCTATCTTCCCCTATGGTTAGGGGTTCTCTCTTTTTCCCTGCCTTAGCTTCCCGGTTATACCCCACCAGGAGGGATAGTCGTTTTTCCCCCACCATCGGATCTCGAGCCGTCGAGGCGAACCGTAAACCCACCTTCCCCCCTATCCTTCCTCCCCAAGGGTTAGTCTAAAATAAACCTCGGTATATACACCGATTTACCTTCCCGGAAAGAAGGTCTTTCGCACATCCGGGTCCAGATTTTCCAGCTATCCGCCGTCAACACCAGGTGGGTGAGAAACCTTCGCTTAGTATAGTAACTCTTGCTTAATTCTTCCCGCAGGAGGCTTCTCGGAATCCCCGCCACCTCCCCATGCACCCGATCCTCCCGCTGATCCGGCCGCAGCCGATAGGCTTTGCGGTAATTATGCACCACCCGATAAATGGATAGCCGTTGCATCATATCATTCACATTCCGAGCCGCCCGCGTGGTCTCCCGCACATAATTGGCCTGATCCTTGCGAATCTCCCGATCTATATAATTCACCGAAAAAAGCGGATTGCTCCGGGTTCGGGGCAGCTGCGAACTAAGACGCTTATGCTCAAACTCCCCCTGTGCCTTGCGCCTCTCTAATCCTACCACCTGAGCCAACCCCCGCACATAGGCAGGATGTTCATCCGTATAGAATACCACCGGCCGCTTCCCCCCCTCCTCCATCCACCGATCTACCTCCTCGCCTAAGCACTCAAAACTCTTCTCCAACCCCTGAGGATCCGAAGGCCATTTCCGTTCCACCTCTTCCCTCCGGCGCTTTTGCTCCTCCCGCATCTTCCCCTTCCGTTTCAGCCCCACATAGTCCTGCCAATACACCATCTGCGAGTCCTTCCCTACCACCACATTTAAATGCCCCGGATGATACTGACTCCTACACCAAGTCTCTATCCCATCCGCCACTAAATCCTCCGTCACCCTTAGCTGCTTCCACAGTCTGCCGTGACTCCCTAAGGCCTGCCGGGATAACCGTCCCACCTTGTTCCGCACCACCTTCTCATTCACCCCAAACCATCTCCCTATACCCGCTATACTCATGCTCTCACTCACCATCCGTTCCACTAACCGATAGTTCAACACCCGCTTACTGTAATAATCTAAACTAAAGGTCTGGGAAGAAAAGGTCTTCCCACAGTGTAAACACCGAAACCGGGGCACTTCCCCAAAGGCAAGAGTAAAGTACCTGCCCCAGGGAATATACCAGCGGGAGTCGGTGGGAAAGGGCGGATAATGTAAGGTACAGCTCCGATTGGGACAAAAAGGAAAGGAAAAGCTCATGGACTACCTCCTGTCGTAAGTAGAGAAGTTCCCGGACCTTACAGTCCCGTTCCCCTACTAGTACAGCAACCAGAAGGGCCGTTGCTTCAAAAAAACAGCAACTTTTTCGTTTTTTACAAGCTTCAGGGTACTAGGTTCAGGGTACCATGTTCGTAAAAAAAAAA
>JBDNDI010000007.1:0-21492 GCA_046719195.1 Spirochaetales bacterium
ACCGCCGAGGGAAAGGGGAGAAAAATACAACCTATTGCCCCGGATGCGGTCATGGGAATGCGCATAAACTAATTGCCGAGGTTATTGCCGAATTAGGTATCCAGGATCGGGTCATTTTTTGCTCTCCCGTGGGGTGTAGTGTTTTTGCCTATTATTACTTTGATACGGGCAATATCCAATGTTCCCATGGGAGGGCCCCGGCTGTAGCCACAGGGATAACCCGAGCCCGCGATCAATCGGTAGTAATATCTTACCAGGGGGATGGAGACCTAGCCGGTATTGGTATGGGAGCCATTATGCATGCGGCAAACCGAGGGGAGCATATGGCGGTTTTCTTTATCAATAACGCTATCTATGGGATGACGGGAGGCCAGATGGCACCCACTACCCTGGTGGGACAGAAAACCATGACCACTCCCTTTGGCAGGACTCCGGGTAGAGAAGGCTTTCCCATCCGCATGTGTGAACTTATTAATGAACTTCAAGCGCCGGTGTACATTGAACGGGTTAGCTTAGGTGACGCACCCCGAATTATTCGGGCAAAACGAGCAGTGAAACAGGCTTTGTTAAACCAGGTACACCGGAAGGGGTTTTCCTTTGTGGAAATTCTTTCCCCTTGCCCAATTAACTGGAAAATGAGTCCCATAGAGGCCCGTAAATGGCTTATAGAAACAATGGAACCCCTATTCCCCGTAAAGGTATTCCGGAATGTTGAAGAGCCTTCGCTTAAATATGAACCACCCAAAATGCTAACGGATGAAGAATTGGTAAGAAACTTCTCCGCAACCAAAGACATTGAAATTTCCCCTACGCCTAGAGAATTAGAAGATCAGTACATAAAGATTGCTGGATTTGGCGGCCAGGGTGTTATGTCCGCAGGAGTTTTTATTGCCAACTGTGCTATAAAAGAAGGGTTCAATGCTACCTGGCTACCTTCGTATGGTCCAGAAATGCGCGGGGGCACTGCCAATGCTAGCGTTATTATTTCTACTGAACAAATTGGCACCCCTTTGGTAAGCAGTCCTAATGTGCTTATTGCAATGAATGCTCCTTCCCTAGACACCTTCGAAGATTCGGTGGTTCCGGAGGGGCTTATTATTGTTAACTCTAGCTTAATTTCCCGGAAAGTCCGCAGATCCGATGTAAAAGCAGTATATGCTCCGGTAACAGAAATTGCTAAAGATACCGGCCTTATCGCAGCAGCCGCAGTCGTAGCCCTTACTCTGTATGCTTGCTTATCCAAAGCTATAGAAATAGAAACTATAAAACGAGTAATTCCACTTTCTTTAAAGAAAAAGTCCTTAGTGGAGGTAAACTTAAAAGCAGTAGATGCGGCCGTAGAATACTACGAGAAAAATCTTAAAGAGGCCTATGTGCCTATCTAAAAAATAGCAAAAGCTTTTTGGGGAAGGCACTCCATACCCTACCTTTTGCCCCCCTTTTTTTCTGGGCTGTCCGAAAAATAATCGGACAGCCTTTTTTATTATTTTTATTCCAACCCTAATTCGCAACCTAATTCACAACCTTGGGATAAATGCACCGGCTGTTATAGGTGGGGAGGAGCCCCTGTATAGGTAGTCTAAGTTACCGGTATATCTGGGGGATTGCTTTTCCTTCTAGAACCCGCAAACCGTTGAAGGCTAGGGCTCGTAATTCATCCTCGCCCGGATAAATAAATACCGGACCCAAATGTTTAATCCTTCGGCTTAGATCCCGTGTGAAGCTTTCGCTATAGGCAATACCCCCGGTAATGAGTATGCCCTCTACCTCGCCTTCCAACACCGTAGAGAGAGCACCTATTTCTTTAGCAATTTGATAGATCATGGCATCGCGGATACGTTTTGCCTGGGGCTCCCCCGCTAAAGCCCGCTCCTCCACCTCCTGGGCATTGTTAGTACCTAGATAGGCGACATACCCTCCTTTACCGGTAATCATTTTTCGTATCTCTTCCTGGCTGTATTTGCCACTGAAACACAGTCGCACCAGATCCCCCACCGGTAGAGTACCACTTCGCTCCGGAGAAAAAGGTCCTTCCCCGTCTAGAGCCTGATTTACATCAATAACTTTTCCCTTGTAATGAGCTCCGATACTTATCCCTCCCCCTAAATGAGCCACAATAAGGGAGAGATCTTCGTATGCCTTCCCTACCTTCTCTGCATGTAGCCGAGCAATTGCCTTCTGATTCAGAGCATGGAAGATCGACTTTCGTTCAAATAGGGGGTGACCCGATATCCGGGCTACATCGGCTAGTTCATCTACTACTACCGGATCGGCAATATAAGCCTGGGCGCCGGGAATAGAACGGGCTATATCCCGGGCAATCAACCCCCCTAAATTACTTGCGTGTTCTCCTAATAGCCCTGCTCGTAAGTCTTGCTCCATTTGATCGTTCACTTCATACACACCGGAAGGTACAGGTTTAATTAACCCTCCCCTCCCCATGACAATTCGTAAATCCGAGAGGGCGATACCTGAAGCTCGCAGTTCCTTGAGGATAGTCTCTTTCCTAAAGTCGTATTGGTCGGTAATTCGCTTAAAGGGGGACAGTTCTTCGGCCGTGTGGCGAATTGTCTTCTCCATTATCAGCTTTAACCCCTGAAACACTCCGATTTTTGTAGAGGTAGAGCCGGGATTAATGGCTAAAATCAAGCTTTTTTCCATAACGGACCTTCCAGGTTAGGTACTTAGTTTTTCTTACTATAGCGGCTTAGCGCCACTGCTAGGGCAATGGAGTAATGTTTACTCTGCTCCGAATCTGCCCGGCTAGTTAGGACTATCGGAGCTCCTGCTCCTAAAATTACCCCTGCAGCTACGGCTCCCCCTAAAAAGTTCAAGGCTTTGTAGATTAGGTTTCCACTCTCTATGTCAGGAACCAGGAGGATATCGGCATCGCCGGCTACCTCACTATCAATACCTTTATGAAGAGCGGCTTCCTTTGAAACTGCGTTGTCTAAGGCCAGGGGACCATCAATAATACACCCCTTTATCTGCCCTCTCCGATTCATCTGGGTTAGCAAAGCCGCATGTACGGTGGCATCCATTTTAGGATTAACCGTCTCTACCGCTGCTACTACAGCCACTTTTGGTTTTTCTACTCCAATAGAGTGAAACATATCTACAGCATTGGTAAGAATCGACACCTTTTCTTCAAAAGAAGGAGCAACATTCATCCCCGCATCGGTAACTGCCAATAGTTTGTGGTAATAGGGAGATTGAAATAACCCTAGATGACTCAATAGAGCTCCGGATCGTAAGCCTTTCTCTTTATCTAACACAATTTTTAACAGGGTAGCGGTCTGCACCAATCCTTTCATTAAAACATCTGCCTGCTTTTCCCGAATCAGGCTAACGGCCTTACTTGCTGCTTCAATCGGATCAGAAACCGGAATTATTTCAGCCCAACTCCTTTCGAAACCAATTTGATCCATCAGTTTTTCCGTTTCAGGTTTTGAACCCACCAATATAGCCTCTACAATGCCCTCTTTTATAGCGTCTCTTACCGCCTCCAGTACATGCTTGTCCTCTGAAGCAGCTACCGCCACTTTCCTTCGTTGGCCTTGTTTTGCCTCTTGGACAAACTCCGATAGGTTTGTTCGCATGAGTTTCCCCCTTCTTCAACTTATGGTGAGAGTATTCTCTGGGCATTATAAGGGAGGTTTCCATAAAACGCAATACTGTATTGCGGTTTTAACAATGCTAATTTTTGAGCACTGTTTCCCGGGTTCGAAAAAGAGATAAGGTTTTTCCCGGCAGTGAGAACTCGTACTTATCAGTAAATAAATGCTCTTCCCGTATCCCATCGGTTAACACAACTTTTTCAAATTTGTCATATACAACAAAACTAATCCGGCAGGGACTAAAATGAAAAGCTTTATTTTCTATAAAAACACGGACCGTGGTTCCTTGTACCTTTACGCGAAAAGTAAACGCAGTGCGGAAACCTTTCCGGTAGCTACGGGTCTCCCCATCATCAAAATAGTACCGGAATACCCCTTCTGTCGTACTACTTTTCTGAAAGAACAGGTGGACTTCTATCGCTGAGAGATCCTTTTTCAAGAGATCGGCTTCTTTAGGTTGTAAAGGAAGAATTGCACCTTCCTGTAGATACAAAGGAGTAGAAGGAAAGGAAGATTTCACCTGAAACACCTTGCCTCCTTCCTCCCACTTTCCTTTAAACCAGTCGTACCACCGCTTGCCTATTACCGGCAAGTATACCTCGCGGGTTTCACTTTCTAGATGCGGGGCCTGCAAAATAAAGGGACCTACCAAAAATTGGGTATCAAAATAGGGGGAGGCTTCCCTTCGATCTTCGGCAAATTCGAGAAACAGGGGACGGAGGATAGGCGTTCCTGTGGTTTCCTGCTCAGCAAACAATGCATATAAATAGGGAAGGAAACGATATCGGAGACAGATATACTCCCGGATTAGATTCTGTACTTTTTCCCCAAACTGCCAGGGCTCCTGAGGTTTGCTTCCTTTTACCGAGTGATTGCGGAATAGGGGAAAGAGAAAACAAGCTTTGTACCAATCCACCGCAAGTTCAGGGCTAGCATCACCCCCGAATCCCGGAATATCTACCCCACAGAAAGGTTGACCGCTTATAGATAGGCTTAAGCATAGGGGAATAGCGAGCTTTAAATGATGCCGGTTGGACCAGTTATCTCCTCCCCACATACCTCCATACCGGCTAGAAGAAACAAAGGCACTACGACTGATAAGGAAGGGCCGTTTTTCCGGATAAGCCTTACATAAACCTTCCCACGTAGCTTTCTGCATTCCCAGGCAATAGGCATTTCGAAACGCTTTGTGAGATTTTCTACCTTTTTGAAAAAGCATATGCTCGGGATTTACCGGCCCGGTAGAAGGATCGTTCATATCCAGCCAAAATCCATCCACATTACTACGCAAAAACTTCTGCACCTGCTCGGACCAGAAAGCCCTAGCTTCAGGCAAGGAAAAGTCGGGAAACACCGTTTCCCCAGGCCAGACAAACCCCACAAAGGGTTTACCTTCTGGATTCTGGCAGAGGATATCCCTTCTTACAGCGTCATCGTATGCTTCGAAACCCTCTTCTTTTTTAATACCCGGATCTAAAATCGGGACTACTCTGCGGGATCGTTTTTTTAAATCCTCCACCTGATTTTTCGGTTGAGCAAACTTCTTTTCATCCCAGGTAAAAACTCGAAAACCATCCATATAATCGATATCTAGCCAGAGGGCATCACAAGGAATGTTGGTTTCCTGGAAATGTTGATCTAGGGAATCGAGGTCAGAGTAACTTCCATATCCCCATCGACTCTGGTGGTACCCTAAAGCCCAAAGAGGCGGTAGGGGCACTGTGCCCTGCAATCTTTGCATACGGGCAGTTAAGGTTTTAGGATCCTCTGCAACTAAGAGATACAGTTCCGGTCTGCCTCCCTCTGCTCCGATTGAAAACCACTTGGGTAAAGGAGCATTCGTATGCAGAGAATCCGCTATAGCGTCATCAGCTCCTAAACAGGCAAAAACCGGATAGGGAGTAGGGAACAGGAGCCCCACCCAGACATTTCCAAGATCCAGTAAAAAATAAGGAATTGAAGCATAGAGAGGATCGGGGTATCCTTCCCTATGCACACAGGTCGGGAAATCTGCCCAGACATCGGTATTATAAAAAGTTGTCCGTATGCCAAACCGGTTCAGGGGAAGAGCCTTTTCCCCTAACCCATACACCGGCACCGGACTTGTAAGGTTAAAGTTTACTACCCAGGTTTGGTCTATTCCCCCAAAACCTTTTTTCTCTAGCGTGCCAAATACCCGATCGGGTCCCCAAAACACTTCAAACCCTACTCCTCGGAGGACAATCTGGGCTTTCTTTTCTTTACTAAACCCGAGTTTGGTAAGCTCTGCAGGAGTTTCCTCATCCTTCCATCGAGGATGGTTAAAAAGAACTCGATATATATCTTCTCCTAAGTGAGTAAGATCTACTACGCATTCGTCGGGAGTAAAATAGGTAAAGTTCAGTGGATGAGGTGTTTTTATTGGATACATACTTTTTGCTGCATACCCTAGAAGAGGTGTCCCATTTTTTGTTTTTTTGTCTCTAAGTAGTATTTATCGTGAGGATTGGGGGGAATAACTAAAGGAATACGATCCGTAACCGTAACCCCTTCTTTCTTGAGTTTTTCAATTTTATCCGGATTGTTGGTTAGTAAAGCAACAGAAGAAATACCTAATAGCTGGATAATCTTTGCCGCTACCCGATAATCCCTTGCCTCACCCGGATATCCCAAAAAATGATTGGCTTCTACCGTATCTAGCCCTAGATCCTGTAACTGGTAGGCCTTAATTTTATTCAGTAACCCGATACCTCTCCCTTCCTGCATTAAGTAGATAAGCACTCCATACTCTCGTTGTCCTAAATACCGAAGAGCAGCTTCTAATTGGTCACGGCAGTCGCAACGAAGGGAGCCTAGCACATCACCGGTGTGGCACTGGGAATGAACCCGGAGCGGCACCCCCTCTTTCCTATTCACTTCTCCCCGAACTAGAGCGGTATGCTCCTTATCCTCTCGTCCATCGTAAAACCCAAAAAGAGTAAAATCTCCAAAGCGAGTGGGCAGGTGTGCTTTAGCTACTAATTGAACACAGAGGTCTTCTTCCAAACAATACTTCCCTACCCCCTTGCAGTAGTACTCCTCAGGAACAAAATCGGGCCTTCCTTTTAGTTTTTTTCCTAATTCCTCCCTGCTTAAGAGATTATTACATTTTTCTAATAGCCCTGCCATGGATATTACTCTTCTACCATCATAAGGGTTTTTGGATCTAGCCGAACAGGTAAATCCAATTTGGGATATTCCTCCCTATCTTTTACTAAGCGAATAAGAATATTCCCCTCAACTTCCCCTAGGCTAATAAGCACATCTATGTCCTTCTCAATAGGGCGAAGGGACGGAGGCACGTTCCGTTCCCATATTTTTTCATTTTCCGGGCGAACCGTAGCACTACACCAGACCGTAACTCCTGCATCAAGGGCAAATTGTTTTATTAGATGCATGTCCTCCGAAGTGGCTTTCCAGAAATCGTAGCCATCTACGATAATCTGGTTAGCTGCAAAATTTCCCTCCCGGATCATTGCATTTAAGCTTCGAAGCACTTGAGATGTCTTGGTTCCTTCCTGATTGAAGTTCATAATTACTCTATTTCGGACAATCTCGTCGTGTACTTCCATAGCGGAATTGAGTTTTTTGGCAACTTCCTGAAAAATGTTTTCATACCAACTTATAATATGATCCGTGCGGGAAGAAAAAGATACATGGATTACATGCTTTCCCTGTAGCAAACTATCTGTAGCCATATGCACCAAACAACCTGTTTTTCCAATTCCTTTGGGAGATGCCACAATAGCAAGTTCTCCCGGCTGTAAGGGTTGTTTTAAAGATTTTTCCAATACCCGCAGGGGACTTCGTCGTATTAATTCCTTCCGTACCATGCTAACCCTCCATTATTTTTGTACTCTATTTTTGTTCTTTACGGCGTTTTTCCTGATAAGCTTTTTTTAGTTCTTCTGCAATTGTGTTTGGGACCCTACCATACTTTAAAAACTCCATGGCAAACTCGGCCTTACCTTGCGTTAGAGAACGAAGAACCGTGGAATACCCGAACATTTCACTTAAAGGCACCTCGGCCTCTATGCGGCAGAAGTTATTGTCTTCAGTAGAACTAATAATAACACCCCGTCTCTGGTTTAGACTTCCAAAAATGTTCCCCTGAAACTCAGTGGGGCCCTCTACCGTCACTTTCATAATAGGCTCTAATATTACAGGTCTTGCTTTTTCGTAAGCCTGTCGGAATGCACCGATAGCAGCTTGTTGGAACGCAATATCCGAAGAGTCTACAGGATGGGTAGAACCATCGTTTATTACACATCGGATATTCACCACAGGGAAGCCGATAAGAGTCCCTTTGGTTCTAGCTGCCTGAAATCCCTTATCACAGGAAGGAATAAACTCATTAGGAATTACTCCTCCTTTAATCATATCCACAAACTCGTACTCTTTATCTTCACAAGGCTCCATGTAACCGGCTACCCTTCCGTACTGCCCCGCTCCACCGGTTTGTTTTTTATGGGTGTAATCAAAATCAGCCCTTTGGGTAATAGTTTCCCGGTACGCTACCTGGGGCATCCCTGTTTCCACTTCTGCCCGGTATTCCCGTTTCATCCGCTCGATATATACGTCTAAATGCAATTCCCCCATGCCCTGTATTATAGTTTGATTAGATTCCGGATCTACATAGGTGCGGAAAGTAGGATCTTCCTTGGTAAAACGACCCAAAGCTTTAGACATTTGGTCTGCCGAGGCTTTATCTTTGGGGAATACAGCTAGAGAAATAACCGGTGCAGGAACGAACATAGATGTCATAGAGTAGTTTAAACTCGGATGACAGAACGTGTCCCCTGAGGCACAGTCGATGCCAAACAAAGCAACGATGTCCCCGCAGGAGGCATCGGTTATATCTTCCATCTCATGGGCGTGCATCCGGATCAACCGACCTACCTTAAACTTTCTGCGCAAGCGGGAATTGTACAGCTCGTCTCCTTTACGGATAGTTCCCTGGTAAATCCGGATATAGGTAAGTTGCCCATACTGCCCTTCCTCTAGTTTGAAAGCTAAGGCTACTAAAGGTAGTTTTGGATCTGCCTGTAGGTCCACCTCTTTTTCCCCGGCTTGTAAGTCTAGCGCTATATTTTTTACTTCAGTAGGATTGGGTAAGTAGTGAATAACCCCGTCTAAAAGGGTCTGCACCCCTTTGTTCTTGTAGGCGGAACCCATAAGCACAGGGATAAGTTTCCGGGACAACGTACCTTTTCGAAGGGCAGCATACACCTGGGCTTCGGTCTCTGCGCCTTCTAAATATGCCTCGGCTAGTTCATCGGAAAACAAAGAAGCTGCATCTATGAGTTCCTCTCTTCTTTTCTGGGCCTCGGTTAAGAGCTCCGGAGGAATCTCTTTTTCTACAACTTCTTCTCCGTTTGGGCCTTCAAAATACACGGCTTTCATCCGGATAAGGTCTACCACACCCTGGAACTTATCCTCCAGCCCTATGGGAATCTGAACCAACACTGCATTATGCCCCAATCTTTCCCGTATCTGTTCTTTTACCTTGTAAGGATTGGCTCCGGTACGGTCCAACTTATTGATAAAGGCTATGAAAGGAACATTGTATCGACGAAGTTGACGGTCTACGGTTATGGACTGGGATTGCACGCCTCCGACCGAGCAAAGCACAAGTATGGCCCCATCTAATACCCTTAGGGATCGCTCCACTTCTATGGTAAAGTCTACATGCCCCGGAGTATCAATAACGTTAATGGTGTGCCCTTTCCAGGTAACGTTGGTAGAGGCAGAGGTAATGGTAATGCCTCGTTCACGTTCTAACTCCATGTAATCCATGGTAGCTCCGTGCCCGTCTTTTCCCTTAACCTCATGAATCATGTGTATTTTATCACAGTAATACAAAATTCGTTCCGTAAGGGTAGTTTTCCCTGAATCAATATGAGCGCTGATACCGATGTTCCGCATCTTTGCGATGTCTGTCATATACTGATACCTCTCCCTAAAGAATAGCGAAGTTATTTGTTTCGATTGATGGTGAAGCTCTATTTGGTGAATTCGTTAAAATAAACACTGAATACCAAAAATACTTCCTTGCTCGTCATTTCTATACCCTCCGATTTCAACCGTTCTCGAGCTTCGTCCATGGTTAACTTCGGTTGCTGTTGTTTTAGTTCGACGAGCCGGCTAATACCTGCTTCGGAAGGTAGACGAATACTACCGAAAAAGCCCCGGTTGTTCAAGACTAGCAAGGCATATCGTAAAAGCTGAAACTCTGAGGTAAGGGTTTCTACTTTTTGCTGTAGCTCTTTTTGCTGGGTTTGAAATTGGGTGAACTGACTACCCACCTGAGTCTGATAAGCGCTAACCTCTTGTTTTAAAGAGGCTATCTGAACTTGTATCTCTTGCAGTTGGGCTTTTAAGGTATCTCCAAGCTTTATACCCTCTCCCATTACGCGATCTAATCGTAGTTCTATCTCTTGAAACCTTCGTAAAATGTACTCAGGATCTTGCGATTGAATGTATAGATAAGGGTTTTCCACCGCCTGGCTAATTTTTTCTGCAAACTCTGGTTCCTGAAAGTACTGGCCTTTTATGCGCACAAATAGATTCTCTACGACAATACGAAAATCAAACTCTAGATAATCCGAATAGGTAAACTGCATACCCGAGGGCATATAGGTAGATAAATCCCGGCCTTTGTACACGAAAGATCGGGGTAGGAGAATAATTTCTATTTGATCTACTTCTACGCTTAAGCGAAGAGATGCAATTTTAAGCATAGTAAACTGGCTATAAAGACTAAATAGACCCTTTAATCGTTCTCGAGCCTGGTTTGACAATTCGGTACCTTTAATTCGAATCGTAATATCTACCTCTTCCGGCGCTTTAAACCGATATACCGTGTAGGCCCCTTCCCGAGCTTGAGAGGGTAAAGGCAATCCTAAAAAAGAGAAATCTTCGCCGTACAAGGGAAAACCCCCTAGCATAATTCCTATTAGTATGGATAGGATGATTCCGCCACTCCGTTTCATATCCCTTCTCCTACTGCTCTTCTATCAATATTTTATCGAACGGACGGATGGGATTCTGGGCATCCTGCAACTCCAACACCGCCCACCTGTTGCCTTCTTGGGTAAACTGGATTTTACCAATATATTCGTTGTCCCTTCGGAATACCCTTGCTCGTGAACCCGGCGATATAGCCCGTAAACGATCCACCACCACCAATATATTTTTAGGATCCCGGGCATCTATTACAAAACCTTGCTCCCTATCCTGGTTTAACAGTTGTTCAAACGCATAGGAGTATTGTCCGATTAGGGCATTTTTTTGGGCGATTTCCCGGTTCAGACCTTGTATTCGTTCTTCTAAACCCCGGATCGTACGGTTCTTAGCAACTATTCCCCGGTTTAAACCTTCGATAATTTGTTCGTATAAAAGCCCGATCTCCTTTTGACGGGCTTCCATTTGGGAAATAAGGGAGGGAACCACATTTTCAAAGGGTATCTTTTTCAATTCCCCTAACAGGAGTTGGAGTTCATTAAGCTTTTGGGGGAGTCTTGACAGCACTACAGGATCCACTAAACCTTCGCCCGTTAAAAGAGAACTATTAAACTGGGGCAACCTTGCTTCTACTATTGCCGGGTCTATAGTTGTTTGAAGAAGAGGGGCTACTCTTTCGCTTACCTGTTTAGGGTTGTATTTAAGGATAAGAGCGGCAATTTCCCTCGCATGGTTTGCCCTTAACACGCTTACTAATTCCTGCTGATATTTTTTCAGTCCTTCAATTTCCTTAGTGTACCGGGTATTTAGGGCTTGCAGTTCTTCTTCATGGCGCTTTAGAGTCTGTTGCATTTCCAAATCGAATAACTTACGCTGGTTATTCAATATGGCTTCTTGTTCCCTAGCCCGCTCTACCATGCGGGTATCATATTCATCAATTCGTTTCTGTATATCCTGGATTTCTTTCTCTTTTGCAGTTAGAAGGGGTACGTATTTTGTTTGAATCGCTTCTATTTGCCTGTTTAAAGTTATGCGTGCTGTCTGCAGACGTCGATTTTTTTCTTCCTGCGACAGTTCGGTAGAAGCCAGGGTAATATCGCTCTGCCTTTGAAAAGCCAATCGGGCCTGCTCTAGTTCCGATTCCTGAGATGCCTTTATCGATTCCAGATCTTTCTTTGCATTTGCAAGTTCCTGTTCGTTGCGTTTGGCCGCATCCAGCACTTCCCGCAGATTTACAGCTTCAAAAGCTGCGGAGTCTACCTGTACCTCTCTACTACGTTTTTCTATGTATAAAGTCACAGCCACTGCCCCAATCAGAAATAGCAAGATTATCCCTGCAACAACTACAGGCACGAGAAGACTCCGATTCTGTTTTGTTTTTGCAAATTCCACTTCAAGGTTATACTGTGCCTGTCGCTGCCGAAACTCTGTGGCTAGTTCTTGCAGGAAGATGGATTTGCTTTTTTCAACTAAATCTAGCTCAGGTTCTAAGTCTCCTGGACCGTTTATTTTTCTTTCATCGCCCATATGCCATTCCATTCCTTTGGACAGGGGAAGGAGCTGGTCCGTTCCCGAAAAACTTCACTAAGGGGCAGAGAACATCGTCTGAAATATTGGTTCGCCTCTGCCCACTCGCCTGCATAGTAGGCCTCTAACCCTTTCTGGAACAGGCCTATATCCTTTAGCATATCTGTATCTACCAAGTCCCGTTCAATAGGCCAATAAATCTTCTTACCGATCGTTTTGCCCTTTACCTGTACCTGGTCTAGTTCTAGAAACAAGTAATGGTTGGTAGCCGACTCCACTTCCTGCCGGATATAGTCGGAAACAACAACTGGTACCTTGTAAATTCGGGTAAGCCCTTCTAACCGGGAAGCGGAATTTACATTATCGCCTATAACCGTATTTACCATCCGTTCGTAGGATCCAATAGTGCCGTAAAACACTTCCCCTCCGTCTATGCCCACTCCTACTTCTAACATTACCGCTCGGTATACCCTCTCCTCAGCTTCGGTAAGAGCTCCCCGCCGACGGATAATTTCTTCTTTCCGTTTCGTCATCTCCTGCCTTAGAGATGCAGCTACTTCTTGGATTTTATATGCGGCCTGTATTGCCTGCAGACTCTTCCGTTCCTGTTCGAGCAATCCGAATACCGCTAGAAGAGCGTCTCCGATTATGGAACCTATGTCTCCGTTTAATTGATGAATATACCGAATAGCCTTATCGTAATGCAGGTTTAACAGTTTAATGATATCAGTCCCTAAGGTTTCTGTCATAAAAGTGAAGCTCTTAATGTCGGTAAAAAGAATGGCAAGGTCTTTTTTGGAGCCTTCTAGCCGTATTTCCCGCTCTCTATAGGCCCGCTGGGCTGTATCCCGGGCAACGAATTTTTTAAATATGGTAAGTAAATTATCGATAGTATTGGAAAGAGAATTAAAGGCCACGCCTAGAAAGGACACATCGTCGTTGGGGGCTCCCTCCAAGTTAAGAAGAGAAATTTTTTGTTCCTTCTGCATAGACATAATTTCTTTTGTAAAGAGTCCCACAAATCGTAAAATAAATCGTAGCAGGAAAACCCCCACCACCACACAAAGCAGGGTAATAGCCATAATAAGGGCAGCAATGTTCCAGAAAATCCGTTGGGATTCTGCATAAAACTCTTTTAGCTCCTCTGCCCGGATTAGCACTAGGTCCCATTTGGGGTTGTATTTATATACTCCGAAATACTCTTCTGAGCCGGAGCGAAAGGTAACAGTTCCTTCCCCGTTTGTAGCTTCCTTTTCCTGGAACAGTTTCCGTAACATCTCCGGATCAGGGAAGGTATTCCAGCGGGGTTGCTGGGAGGCCATTAGAAGAACCTCTCCATTGGATTTTACTCCGAGATAGAGAGATTTTTCTCCTTTCAACTCTTTTAACGCATTATTTTCCATAGCCGAAAGGGCGCCTTTTAAATCCTGGTTAAAGAAGTAGATATCGTACTGGCTGGTAGCAAATATGTAATTGTCTTTTAGGTCTTTTACGAGGAGTTGGTTCATTAATCGTAACAATTCGCCCCGGTTCAGCATTAGGTTTATATAGTTGGTAATAAAGTTGGAAAGGAGTAAAAATATGGTAAAAAGGGAAATAATTTTTGCCGTTAAGGGTACAACCCGAACACCGTTTATTTTAATACCAAGAATACTATCTGCCCACTTTAACATACCTGCCACCTTTAGTCAGAGTAAAATATATTACATTTTTAAATAATTTCTGCCCGATGCTTGGAAGGGGAGAAAAAGCTATACTTCCCGGAGGTCCACCAATTCTTTTACATAGGGTGATATGGTAGTAGCTAATACATCCAAGCCAATTCCTTCTACCTTAAGCAGAAGGTAGCTAGTTTCCACATCCTCGCCAGGGAAAGTGCCTATGGATATGATGTTACCTCCTTTTTCTGCCACGGCACCTGTAATTTTAGCTAACTGACCTTGGGTTTCCGGAATAAGGGCAGTAAGACGCACTCCCTTTTTTCTAGTTCCGAAGAGTTCAATGAACAGACGGAATATGTCAGATTCTGTTACAATACCAACCAGCACATCACCCCGTAGAACAGGTAAGCCACCGATATGATTGTCCGCCATAATATGGGCTGCATCTTCTAAAAGAGTGTCTTCTTGAATAGTGATAACATTACGGGACATTACTTCTTTTACCGGTAGTTTGGAAAGCAGGGCACTCATTTCAAAGACACTTAAGGTAGTAGCAGGAGAAGGGCTTGCATAGAGAAGGTCTTTTTCTGTAACAATCCCGATTAATTTATTGTGTTTATCCAGTACAGGCAGGTGATGAATCTTTTCCCTTCGCATTAAGGTCTGGGCATCCGTTACTGCAGTTTCCGGTGTAACGGTAATAGGATTATGGGTCATGATATACTTAATAAACATTCACCGCCTCCTGGTTACGAATGTATTCCTTTAAGAGCAAAAAAGCAATTGCTTTTGCTTTATCCCCCTAAATACGCTTTCTTTACCGCTTCATTTTTCTGAAGTTCTGTTGCTGTTCCAGTGTAGACAATATTTCCTGTTTCAAACACATACCCTCGATGCGCAATTTCTAAAGCCCTATGGGCATTCTGTTCAACTAACAGAATCGTCTTTCCTTGCTTGTTGATGTCTCTAAGAATACGGAAGATTTCATCGACAAGAACAGGAGCTAATCCCATTGAAGGTTCATCCAGCAACATAACCTCGCCTTTCGTCATTAAAGCCCGTGCTACAGCCAACATCTGCTGCTCCCCTCCCGATAGCGTTCCTGCGGACTGGTTGATCCGCTCTTTTAAGCGAGGGAAAATCGTAAATACCTGTTCTAAATCCGCCTCGATCCGAGAACGATCCTGGCGAGTATAGGTGGCCAAAATAAGGTTTTCTTTCACCGTAAGGTTGGTAAAAACACCCCTCCCTTCCGGGACCTGGTTTACCCCTAGCTCTACGATTTTATGAGGGGGAAGATCAGTTATATCCTGTCCCTGGAAGTAGATTTTTCCTTTCTGGGGTTTTAGTAAGCCCGAAATGGTGCGGAGGGTTGTACTCTTTCCAGCTCCATTAGCCCCAATGAGGGTAACAATTTCTCCCTTTTCTACATAAAAACTGATGCCTTTTACTGCCCGGATAGCGCCGTAGGAAACTTCCAAGTCCTTCACTTCCAGCATGCTCATGTTAAAGCCCCCTCCCCTAGATACGCTTCGATTACCTTAGGATCGTTTTTTATCTCCTCGGGTTTTCCCACGGCAATAGTCTTTCCAAAATCTAATACATGAATGCGTTCGGCAATTCCCATAACCACCGGCATCTGGTGTTCAATTAGAAAAATCGAAAGCCGGAAATCTTCGGCAATTTTTTTAATCAAATGCATCAATTCTAAAGCTTCGGCATTGTTCATGCCCGCCGCCGGCTCATCCAATAAAAGAAGTTTAGGTTCGGTAGCAAGGGCCCGGGCAATTTCTAATCGTCGCTGTTGTCCGTAGGGCAAACTCCCGGCTGGCATATGGAGCTTGGATTCTAGGTGGAAAATGGAAAGATACTCCCGGGCTTTTTCCTCGATTTCGTGTTCTTCCCGTTGAAAAGATGGTAGCCTGGCAACTGCCGAGGTAATTCCATATCGCATCCGGTAATGCCGTGCAATGGTAACATTTTCTAGTACTGTCATGTTGTTGAATAAACGAATATTCTGGAAAGTCCGAACAACGCCCTGGGAGGTGATAAGATGAGGAGGAAGTCCGGTAATATCCTCGTCCTGGAAAAATATTTTTCCCCGGCTAGGTTTGTAGAAACCCGTAATTAAATTAAATACCGTAGTTTTTCCTGCGCCGTTGGGGCCAATTAACCCAATAATCTGTCGGGGTCCTATTTCGATGTTAAAATCATCAACCGCTTTTAGACCACCGAAAAAGTGGGTAAGATTAGCGATTTTGAGTAGCATAGATTTTTCTCTCCCGTTCTGGCAATAAGAAGGCGAACTCCCGTTGACCCATTAAGCCACTCGGACGTTTTAGCATAAGCACTACTAACAAAACCCCGTATAGAACCATCCGTAATTCTCCAATAGGTCTCAGAAGTTCGGATAAACCCGTCAAGGCAATAGCTGCAACAATAGTACCGGAAATGCTACCCATTCCTCCAAGGTATACAATAATGAGATACTCCACCGATTTCATAAAGCCACCCATTGTGGGGTGGAGAAGTTGGATAAAATGCGCGAGCAATGCCCCCCCAATTCCTGCGAAGGTAGAGCCTAATACAAAGGCTAGCACCTTATACCGGGTAATGGGAATACCCATCATATGAGCAGCTACTTCGTTTTCTCGAATGGCAATGCAAGCTCTCCCATGCCGGGAATAAACAAAATTACGGATAAAAAGGACAGTAAACAAAGTAAACAGAAAGATTACGGTAAAGTTAGAAAGAGGAGGGATACCCAATAATCCACGGGGGCCTCCGATATCCAATTCCCAGTTCCCTACTTTTCGTTTAAAGGTAATGAAGTTGAAAATAACGCGGATAATTTCTCCAAAACCAATGGTAACAATGGCTAGGTAGTCGTCGGATAAGCGGAGTACCGGTAAACCAATAAGGAAACCAACCAGGGCAGATACTAGGGCTGCAGCTAGAATAGCGATTAAAAATAGGGGAAGGGCTTCGTAGTAGGGAGTATCCCGGGTAATATTAAAGAGTAGAGTAGTCATGAATCCGGCCACGTACCCCCCTACAATCATAAATCCTGCGTGCCCGACCGAAAACAAACCCGTATATCCGTTAATAAGATTAAGGGAAACTCCTAAAATAATGTTAATCAATATCAGGTTGATAACCCGAAGAATGTAGTCGTTCATGATCCCGAAGGTACTGGTAAGCATTACCACTGCATAGAAGGTAATTAATCCAAGTAAAGTATAGTATGTTGTCTTCATAAGACCCTTCCTACAGTTTTTCCCGGGGAGGCTCGCCGAAAATTCCCTGGGGCCGTAGTAGCAGTACTATGATAAGTATTGCAAAGGCTACTCCATCGGCCAGGGGCGTAAAATCAATACGGTTGGGACCATAACTGCTAGGCAATAAACCAATGGCAAACTGCTCAGCCACCCCCATAATAATTCCTCCTAGCATGGCGCCCTCAATAGAACCGATGCCCCCTAATACCGCAGAAATAAAAGCTTTTAGCCCAGGCTGGACTCCCATAAACGCGGTTAACCGTGGGTAGGTAATTGCGCTCAGCACACCGGCAGCTCCAGCTAAAGCGGTCCCTATGGTAAAGGTAATTGCGATAATCTGGTTTACATTCACTCCCATTAAAGCAACCGCATCTTTATTATTTTTGCTCGCCCGCATTGCCATACCTGTCATAGTACGGTTGACTAAGTAGGAAAGCACAAGCATTAACAAAATAGATACCACAAAATTAATAATCTGGATGTTGGTAATATATACTGTTTTGTATAGAGCGATCTTTTCTACCTGAATTAGACGATCTACCGGATATGATGCGAAACTTGACCCCTTCCACCGCAGGTTTACTACAAGGTCTTTGGACACCCAAAAAAGTATACCCATTAGGGTTAAAGAGAGGGCTGGGATAATAACCTTAATGGGTTTAATCTGTGCTTGATCTTTTCGGGGAAAATGAAGGTACTTTACCCCCACAAGGTACAAGATCAGCACTCCTGCTATTGCAAAACAGGCAAGGGCAGAACTGCGAATCGTGTCCCCGCTAAGATACGATACAAAGTTACTTAAAAAAAACGATACCCCTATTGCAGTGATTAAGGCTGCAAGCCTCGGTTTCTGCCGCAAAGGCTTATAGGCCAAGGCGTCCATGGAAAGACCTAGAAGGGAGCAGGCGACCATGGGAACCAGTAAGGCTAGCACAATTAATACGGGTTGGGGTAACTGCACAGCATTCACTAAAAAAAAGGATACAAAGGCACCGATCATGAACACTTCCCCATAGGCAAAGTTAATTAATCGTACGACCCCATATACCATTGTGTATCCGAGAGCAATTAAGGCATAAATCGTGCCCCGTTGTAATCCGAAGATCAGTTGTGAAAGGAAGGTTTCCATTTCATACCTCAAGGATAAAAATAGAGAAAGGCTGAAGAGCCTTACGCTCCCCAGCCTTTAACTCCCTATTACGGCGTTATGGATTTACCGAAGCCCGGTAAACGGCTTGTCCGCCTTTACATTCTAGAATAACAGCACCCTTAACGGGGTTTCGGTTCTGATCAAACTTTACTACCCCGGTTAAAGTTTCGAGGCTCGTTTTTTCCATGGCATCTCGTATAGCCTTGGGATCGGCACTCTTGGCCCGTTTAATCGCATCTACCACAATCATGGCAGCTTCATAAGCAAGAGCCGCTAGAGCGTCCGGATCTTTGTTGTATTTAGCTTTATAGTCTGCCACGAATTTCTTTGCAGCAGGTACCTGAGAATCTTTGGAGAAATGGTTTACAAAAAACCCACCTTCAATGGCCGCCCCTGCAATCTTAAACAAATCCGGGCTGTCCCACCCATCTCCTCCAAGGAAAGCTGCCTGTATACCCATTTCACGGGCTTGTTTGGCTATTAGACCTGCATCGTTGTAATAGTTAGGAATAAAAAGCACTTCAGGATTTGTAGCTTTGATTTTTACCAACTGGGCATTAAAATCGCTTGTTCCGGCTGCATAGCTTTCAAAAGCAGTAATCTTGCCACCCATTTTGGTGAACTCGTCCCGGAATACTTCGGCTAAACCTTTGGTATAGTCGTTTCCAGAGTCGTAAATAACTGCAGCGGTTTTCTTTCCCAATTCGTTATAGGCAAACTTAGCGGCAACGAACCCCTGGAAAGGATCGATAAAGCAAGCGCGGAAAATATAGTTTCCTACCAAGGTAACTGCCGGGTTGGTAGAAGTGGGGCTGATCATGGGAATTCCCTTGTTTTGAGCAATCGGTGCCCCTGCTAGGGAAACCTTGCTCATTACCGTTCCCACAATAGCAGAAACCTTATTTTGATCGATCAGCTTGGAGTATGCATTCGCCCCTTCCGTAGGATCGCCCTTGTCGTCTTCGACAAAGTATACAATCTTCATGCCTTCCACTCCACCAGCAGCATTTACTTGATCAAAGTAGAGCTTCGCACCATTGGCGGTGGATTCACCGAAGGTAGCTGCTTCTCCGCTGATAGGAGCGATGATACCGATTTTAATTTCTTTTTCTTTTTTCTGACAACCACCCAGGATTAACCCAAGGGTTACTACAATGGTAATAAGTACAACCAGACTCCTTCTCATAGGTGTCTCCTTTAAAATGAGATTTTCTTTACTATTAATAATGACAAAGATTAATTGTTTTGTCTATAAAAAAAATGTTATGCCCCAAAGGGTTCCCCTAAACTATTCGGGGCATGTAAGGAACGCCGATCTTTCCGAAATCCATCTACTAGTAACACTCCCAAGGTTGCCCCATACGGTAGCATGGCTAATAGGTTAGGAGGTAAGCCTAAGGGTTGTAAGACATACTGGGTTACAAATACCCCTCCAAACAAAAAAGCACCCACAATTCCCCGTATAGGATTCCATAGAGAAAAGATGGTTAAAGCGACAATAATCCAACCTCGTCCGCCCACTATTCCTTCGGTCCAGGAAGTGCTATAGACAAGGGTTACATGGGCACCGGCAAGTCCAGCCAACGCCCCTCCTATCAGAGTAGCCATTACTCTAAAACGCTGCACAGGTACCCCCTGTGTCTCTGCTGCTTTGGGATTCTCCCCCACGGATCGCAGACGAATCCCCGTACGGGTATACTTTAAAAATCCTGCCCCCACCAAAGCTAATCCTATCGCAGCATAGAATAATGGGTCCTGATAGAATAATAGTTCTCCCACTATAGGAATACGGTTTAGATAAGGAATATGTAAGGGAGTAAGTCGGGCGGTAAGCTGTTTACCTATATAGGGTTTTCCTAACACACCCGCCAATCCCACTCCAAACATAGATAAGGCCAAGCCCGAAACCGTTTGATTTGCCTTAAGGTACACCGAGATCCCTGCATGCAAAAACGCAGCAAGTGCCCCAGAAGCTAAAGCTGCCAGTATTCCTAAAGTCGGGTTTTCCGTGTGCAGGGTAACGATGAATCCTGCTACTGCCCCCAAGCTCATCATCCCTTCTACCCCAAGGTTTAACACCCCGGATCGTTCTGTGAGGATTTCACCCGTAGTGCCTAGCAGCAAGGAGGTACCTGCCATTATGGTTCGGTGTAGGGTGGCTTGGATCAGACTGATCATTTTTGTGTTACCCGCCTAATCTGTATTACGAGTTTATGTTGGAGAAAAAAGTTCCCCCCTAAAAGAACAAACAGAAGTATTCCATTAAAAATTTGAACAGTTGCGGCGGGTAATCGAAGGGAAATTTGAATCGCATCCCCTCCCACCAAAATGCCAGCAAAAAATACCGAAGCTCCTAGACTAGCAAAAGGATTTAATTTGCCGAGCCAGGCAGTAATAATAGCTGTGAATCCGTACCCGGCTGAAATATTGGCCGGATAGCTTAAATGATGATGTATACCCGCGACCTCCCCAACCCCGGCCAAGCCCGCAACTCCACCCGAAATAAGCATGAGAAGCACAGTGGTACGAAAAAAATCTATTCCCGCATACCGGGCAGCTTCGGGGCTCTCTCCCACCACGCGAACTTCATACCCAAACTTGCTTCGATATAAAAGAATAAATAGCAGGAGAGAAACGACTATCCCTATTGTAAGAGTAAAAAAGTGTATTCGAGTACCGGAAAAAGTCCCAAGTATCAGGTTCTTTGGAAGATCTTCTGTATAGGGATATCCGTACTTACTGGTTCCCTTCCAGGGTCCCACAATCAGATAGCTAACAAACTCTGCTGCAATATAGTTCAGCATAAGGCTAGAAATCACTTCGCTGATCCCAAAACGCACTTTTAATAACGCAGGGATTATCCCCCATAGAGCACCCCCGAGAAATCCAAGTAGAAACATTATGGGGATGCCTAAAAATGGGGAAAACTGCTGGCCCCAGGTTAGCCCGAACCAGGTGCTAGCCACAGCTCCCATTAATAGTTGACTTTCTGCCCCGATATTCCAAAACCGTGCCTGAAAAGCCACACAGAGACCGCTAGAGATTAAAATTAAGGGTATTGCTTTTGTAAGGGTTTCTCGCAAACCAAACAAACTCCCAAAAGAGCCTAAGAAGATTCTTCGTAAAGCAAATATCGGGTCTACACCTAATAGCAGGAACACGAACCCTATACAGAGGACTCCTATTCCAACCGCTCCTAACAGAATGGTAAAACTAAATATAGGAGATTGTTTTTTACGGGACTCCCAGCGAAAAGTAAATCGATATTTGGATCGCAA
>JBDNDI010000070.1:0-9694 GCA_046719195.1 Spirochaetales bacterium
GAAAATCGAATTATTGAAACAAGGAATTGAACAAAGTCGGAAAGCTCCTTTTGAAAAAATATTAACAGCCCTAGGGATTCCGGAAGTTGGACCCAAGGTAATAGAGTTATTAATTAATGCGGGGTACGATTCTTTTGAAAAGCTAATTCGATTGGCAGAGAGAAAAGATTTTGATGCCCTAAACCGAATTCCCGGTATTGGTCCCAAAACTGCAGAAAGGATTTTAGAGGAGTTTTCCCAGCCAGAATTGAAGGAACTAGTAGAATTTTTACGATCTTTAGGATTCGCCATGGCATACCAACCTGTACAGCGGGAAAGTGTGCCCCAGGTGTTTCAGGGACAGACCTGGTGTGTAACCGGGAGTTTCCAGCATTTTAAACCTAGAGACCAGGCCATGGAAGAAGTGAAGAAACGGGGAGGAAGGGTGGTAAGCTCTGTCACCTCTGCTGTCACCCACCTTTTAGCAGGGGAATCCCCAGGTAGCAAATTAGAAAAAGCTAGAGCCTTGGGAATTCGAATCGTCTCCGAGGAGGAATTCCTTAAAATGCTACAAAACCCTCTCTAAACTTATTATCAACGAAATAAAGCTTCTATTTCTTTTTTGTATAGTTCTTGTACTACATTTCTGCGAATTTTTAAGGTATTCGTTAATTCCTTTCCTACTTCGAAAGGTTTGGGTAAAAGTTTGAATCTGTAGATTCGCTCGAATACCTTAAACCCATTTTTAGGGTTAATAAGACGCTGTATTTCATCGTGGATTTGTTCTTGAACTACGGGCAGGTCTAATAATTCTTCGCGGGAAATGTAACTTATGCCTCGCTCAGTTGCAAAAGCTTCTAGTTTTTCCAAATTAGGTACAATTAGAGCTCCCAGGAATTTTTTATCTTGACCCACTACCATGGCCTGGTCGATATATTCTGACTGTACAAGGGTTTCTTCTATGGGTGTGGGTTCGATATTTTCCCCTCCTAATAGGACAATCGTTTCTTTTGCCCTACCCACTATCTTACATTCTCCTTTATGGGTAAAAATAGCGAGGTCCCCGGTGTTTAACCAGCCATTTTGTAAAACCTGGGCAGTAATATCCGGCTTTTTGTAATACCCTAGCATAATCTGGGGGCTTTTAACATACAGTACCCCTTTATGGTTGGGGGGAAGGGAATTCCCAGATTCGTCCACTACCTTATATTCCACACCCGGAAGTAGGGGACCGATAGTTCCCATTACTGGATGTTTCTGTTTTCTCACCGAAAGAATGGGGCCTGCCTCTGTCAGGCCATATCCCTCCAACAAAAGAATGCCTGCTGACCGAAAAAACCTATCTACATAAGGAGGTAAGGCGCCACCTCCGGAAACCCCTGCAATAAACCGGCCTCCAAGTTTTGTCTTTATAGTTTTAAATACTAAAATATCCCCAAGTATTTTGAAAGGAAGTATGAGTATCCAGGGAATAATCGCTAGGGCGAAATCGATTATCCGGTTCCTCCGGATAAACTGGGGCATCCGGTCTAACAACATGTCGGTCAGTAATCCATGGAGTTCCCCCACTCCTACAAAAAAATGGAAAAGGGTTTTCTTTATTCCTTTTTCAGAGTTAACCTTCCGGTAAATAGAGCTACGCACTCCTTCCCAAATCCTCGGTACGCTAGCCATCCAATGAGGCCGGATTTTCGCCATGTCCTCTAATAGTATTTTTCCCACAGGTTTTGAGTAGGCAATTGAGGCTGCGTTATCTAAAATATAGTATTCTACCGCCCTTTCAAAGGAATGCCAAATCGGTAGAATGGAAATAAAAATCTCCCCGGGATGTAGATCTAAGTGATAGGGAACACCTTCCAATTGGAAGATGTACGACCGGTGATGTAACATTACTCCCTTTGGTTCCCCTGTAGTGCCGGAAGTGTAAATGATGGTTACTAAATCGTCCGTATCCCCAAGTTCGATTTCTCGGTCAATTCTCTCTGGGTCTTCGGCAAGAAGAGATTCCCCCTGCTTTACAAGATTATCAAAGGTGGTAAAATTTTTTTGCCCGAACCGGCTAGCCAAATCTTCTAAACCTTTTGGATCAAAAAGAACCAAAGTCTGGAGTTGAGGGAGGTCCTTAGAAAGTATTTTTTCTGCCTGTTGAAAGTTTTCTGCAATGGTAACTTTGCAATCTGCATGGTTTAAAATGTAAGTCATCTCTTCTGCAGTAGAATCAGAGCCTCTAGGCACGTCCGCAGCGCCTAGACAGAGTATAGCTAGATCTGTAATAATCCACTCCGGCCGATTATCACTCATCATCCCTATGTGGTCGGCACGTTTTACCCCAATAGCTTGTAAACCAGCTGCTACTTTTTTTACCCGCTTCCATAGATCCTGGTACGTGATTGGATCAAATTCCCCCGATTCATTTTTACAATACAATATGGGAATATCCGGGTACTTGCTAGCCACTTTAAGGAATCTTTTGGGTAAGGTTTCGTGCTCTACCATAAATTCCCCCCTTTTTAATGAAATGATTTCGTTGAACTTATTATTCTTTCGGTTTATCTCCGACTAAACAGAGCCATTCTGCTTCTGCAGCTAACTCTTCTCCTACATAGGCTTTACCGCTTTGACGAATCATTTTGGGGCTGATTCTGAGGTTGGAAATGATAAATTTAACCTCCTCGTTTGGCCGTACCTGCCTACGAAACTTCGCTTTTTCCACTGTGGCTAGAAAGAATAGAGCATCGCCTACTAGATCTAAGGCCTTGATTCCTGCTCCGCCTGTTTGGGCCATGGTTTCGATGAGGATTACTCCCGGTACAACGGGATACCCCGGGAAATGCCCTCGGAAAAAATACTCATTATCCGTGTAAACCCGATACCCGATAATTTCTTCTTTTGAAACTTTTTCTAATCGGTCTACGTATAGAAAGGGTTCGCGGTGCGGCAATAAATCTTTAATGTCTTTCATAAGGCTTCCTTAAAATATTAGGTATGGTTTATTAGAATTATAGAAGAGGTCGTAAGAAAAGACAAGAGTATTGTCGGTCATTGGCCGATTATTTGCAAACCTAGTGTCTAACTCGTGAACTATAAACCTTGAAATAGCAGCCAACGGATCGCTAGCGAAGGGATATCTATTAAGCCTGTAATTTGAAAGGTAAGTAGAAAGATAGTAATCATCAAAAACAACAGATTCCAACGCGGTAGGAGAGGTTTTCTGCGTAGGGAAAGTAAGAGAGTAGGGAAGAAACCCAATAAGGATAGAGTGAAAAGAGCCATAATCTGTGTAGCCCGAGGATTCTGCTGCTGTAAGCTCTGTAGAGATAGACCTAATTGGGTTATCCATTGGGTTAGATTTTGAAATCGCCCTAAGAAAATAGATACCCCTATCCCTATAAGGAGGATTCCGCTTATGAGTCTAAGTGCAGGAAGGAAAGCTTGAAATTTTTTTATTTTTTCCAGCAAAGATTTTACAAACAAAGAGGAAATTAAAAAGGGTAGACCTAAACCGATAGAGTAGAGTAGCAATAGGAAAGCGGATTTACCTAGTTCTCTTGTCTGGCTTGCCCAAAGAAGAACTCCCCCAAGCACTGGCCCTACACAAGGGCTCCATCCGGCTCCAAAAGCCATACCCACCAAATAGCTTCCTAGTATACTTGTGGGTTTTCTTTGGGGATGTATTTTCCATTCCCGCTGTAAAAAGCTCAATTTATCGGTAAAAATACTAAGTCCCAAAATAATTACAATACCCCCCGATATTTGCTGAAGGATTTGATTCCCTCCTCCCATAAGAATAAAAGTGCTGGAAAGCACTAACCCAAGGGAGATGAATACGGTACTAAACCCGCCTACAAATCCTAAGGTTCGGAGGAAGACTTGTCTTAGAGAAATCTCCCCTGCTTGAAGTTCTTTATAGGAAGTTCCTGCTATAAAGGACAGATAAGAGGGTATTAAGGGAAGAACACAGGGGGAAGCAAAACTGACTAACCCTGCCATAAACACGATACCGTAAGAGGAAATGCCCATCATAAAAACCTATTATTTAGTCTGTAACAGAGCATCGAACAAGGCAAATACCTGAGGAGTATCCCATTCTTTTGCACCTACAATAGCTCCTAGGAGTTTTCCGTTTTCATTGATAATAAAAGTTGTGGGAATACCCCGAATGCCGTATAGCGGGGCTGTATTCCCCTTAGGATCCATCAGTATGGTGAAAGTATAGGGATTTTGCTTTAAGAATGCCTGAACAACCGGCAGCTCTTCCTGAAGATTTACGGCTAATAGCTTAAAAGATTTATTTTCGTATCGTTTATGAAGGGTTTCCATGGAAGGCATTTCTGCCCTGCAGGGAGGGCACCAGGTTGCCCAAAAATTTAGAACTACCACCTTTCCTAAAAAATCTTTTAGATTGACTTCGTTTCCTCCTAAGCTTTGTAGTGAGAAGGTAGGAGCCTGAACATCTCGATTACCCATATAGCTCAAGCCTGCGTTTCGAAAGAGCTCTTCTAACGAAGAAGTGGAAGCTGTAGCAACTGTAGAAGCAGCTTGTACAGGGGAGATAGAGGGTTTTTCTTCCTGCGTACTTTTGGTTGTGCCCTCTTTGGAGCAGCTCAGTGCAGTTACTAAAAGTAAAAATACTAAAATAAATGAATATATAGGTATTTTAATATTCATGGTTATTAATATACTAAAATTTGACTTCCATTGCAAGGGAAAGTAACAGCACCGATCCATTATAAAGCCCATGGGTTAGGGTAGCAGCCCAGATAGAATGCGTATACCACCGGAGAACCATTAATATACCTCCTAGAAAAAAGGATAGAATCAAGCCTCCAAGTCCCTGATACCCGTGCCCTAGGGCAAAAAAGCAGGTAGTTAAAAAGGCCGAAGCCAGAGGGCTTCCTGTACAAAAGTGGAACTTCCTATACAAGTATCCACGGAAAAAAAATTCTTCAAAAAACGCCCCTGTTCCAAGGGTAATAATAACGAGGGGAATTAGATCCGTACGATAAAATCTCCATTGAAACGGAGGACGTAATTGTTCGGAAAAGCTATCCGGAAGCAGAAATAAAACAAAAAGGGCAAAAGCTATAGATATCCCTAAGGCTATCCATCCTACTATGCCCCATAAGAGGTCCAAAAGGCGAAACGGGGAAAGGCCGTACATTTCTTTTTTAAAATCTCTAGAGGTGTTTTTCAGTAGGTAATACACTAAGGAACTCTGAAGCAAGGCCATACATATTGCGAGAAGTAGAAATTGTAGATTATTGAATTCTGTTCCAGAAGGCAGTTGACTTTTAAATAAAGTGGGTAGAAAAAATACTCCATAGAGGAGAGCAGGCTCTTTACAGCAATAGAGAGTTTCTACTACAATTTTTTTATTGAACATGTATTTATTCTATATAAAATTGCCGAAAATGAATACAATAAGGATAAGGATTTAGATAAATGGGAGTTTTTATAATAGTCCTTTTAGTGTTAGCCGCTCTTTTTTTCTTCTTTGTTCAGCGGGGCGGAGGATTCGGGTTCCCCTGGATGGAATTTTATGTGAGGGGTAAGGAATCCGGGTTTAAGATCCGAGAAATAAATTTATTACGTCATGTGGCAGTAGACAATAAACTAAAAGATCCTGCTTCCTTATTTTGGTCAGAGAGAGTATTGGATCGATGCTTGCGGGGTACAATAATACGATTCCGGGCTAGAAATCAGATGCAGAACCCTAAAGCATTAGATTTCTTAAATAAGCTGTTCGATTTTCGAAAACAGGTAGAATTTAGTCTTCCTAAATATCGGGTGGGACTTCGTTCCACTCGTAATATCCCTCCGGGGCAAAGGATACGTATTCCCTTCGCAGGTGGGGGAGTATATGAATCTCAGGTAGTAGAAAATATGCGCAAGTATTTAGCTATTGCGTATCCCAAAGGGAAAGTTTTACCTCCTGGGTTTTCTTGGGAGGGACAAAAAATTCAGGTGTATTTTTGGCGTGCAGAAGATGCCGGGTATTATTTTGAGTCTAAAGTAATAGGGGATTATCTAGATCGAAAGTACCCAATCCTGCATATTACCCACTCGGACAACCTAATTCGAAATCAAAGAAGAGGCTCCATTCGGGCGCCTATTTCTTGTGCGGCTAGCCTGTATCCTTTAAAAAGCATTTCTGAGGCAAACGAAGTGCCGGAAAGTTCTCCCGGATATCGATGTAAAATGCTGGATCTTTCGGAGGACGGGTTCGCATGTATTGTCGGCGGCCAGGCTAAAGCAGGTTTACCCGTGAAGATACAATTTGAATTAGAAGGTGAATTAATTGTCATGTGTGGCACTGTTAAAGGAGTTACCTTTAATCAACAGAAAAAGCAATCTATTCTTCATGTTCAAGCTGTTAAGCCCAGTATTCCCATTAAATTAAATATCCTAACGTATGTATACGGGTTATTTAAAGATTCTACTCCTACACCTAGTACAAAAGAATCCCTTCCCTCTAAGCCGATAAACCAGCCAGAGGGAAGTAAGGTGCAGGAAGGGGCAACGGGTAGCCCCGCCTAATTATTTGCCTAATTATTTTTGTTCAATTTGTTGTAAAGCCTCTTTGGAAATACGAACCATGGCGGGAGTGTAATTTGAAAATTCGACGGCTTGAAGAACAGGACGGGCAAGCGGATTCCGCGTCATTCCTAGAGCCCGTATCAAAGCAATAGTGAATCGATTATCAGCTTCCTGAGTACCTGCCATCTGACGTTGATTTTGTTGATCCAGCAATGTAGCTAATACTCGGGTTGCAGCATCACTCCCGTTAATACCAAGGGCTAGTACCGCATTTAGCCTCTCGTTAATATCGTAGTTTAACTCAATTGCTTGCTTTAAGGGCTCAATGGATTGCTGGGCTTTGCTTTCTAACCGAATTAAAGCATTAATTGCATTGGTACGTAGAGACCCCAACTGTGCTCGGGTACGAATATCAGTCGTTTGCTCATACAACCCCTGTTCTAAGGCAAGGACCGCTAATGAAACTTTTTTTTCTGAGGGAGCACTAGAAGTAAGGCCCATTTGCAGAGCTAACAACTTTACCTCAGGTGAGGTTTCCTTTATTAGTTCGGCTAATACATCCGTAGGATCATCGCTCATTAGCGGTAGGGCAGATAGTGCCCTGTCTTTCACTCGCTTGGAATACCATCCCTGAGAAGCTAAAAATACTTGTTTATACGCTGGATTTCCTCGTAATTTTTCCAGGGCATTGATACAACCATAAGCAATAATTTCTTGAGCCACTGCATCACCTTGAGGACGCAGATTAAGATCCCGTAAAATTAAGGTTATTCTTTCTGTAAGTTCAGTTCCTCTTACTTTACCGATGGCAGTTAGAGCTTCGGATTTTAGTACAGGATTCTCTGCAGCTTCATAGGTTTGAAAAAGGAGTTGGCTACTTTCCGTAGCTTTATAGTTGCCTAAAGCCCGTACAATAAGCCGGCACAATTGTGTCCAATTTTCCTTTTCTGTGGGTGTACGGAGATTTTTACTTCCAATCACTAGTTCGGATAAAGCTTCTATTAACGTGGGTACTAGACCTGGATCATCCTGCTCCACTAAATGCTGCATCACCGACAATTTCTGCTCCATACTAGTGCTTCGTTGGTAAAGCCTCTTCCACATTTCCGTAGCTTCTCGTCCCCACAGATAGGAAGAGGGCAAAAAGAGTAGCAGCAATCCATACATAATAAGGTTTTTATACTTATTCATATACAACCCTACTTTCCTCCCTAAACGCATATTCCCGTACCAGGATTTTCTTGGGTCTATCCCGGCCATCTAATTGTACAATACGAAGGGGGACAAAGGCGTCGGCAGGATACTCGTACGCTATAGAGCTTTGCTTAACTCGGGTTGGAGAAAATACGGTCTCTCCTAAAAGTCTCCCTTGTTCATCGTACCGGTACATCACTTCTTTTTCTAGTTTCCCCTCCGTTGTTGTGAAGACTTCTCTGCTTTTTTTGCCTTCAAGGAAATTAACCATAATTTTTAGATCTACAGTTCCTGAAGGGTTTAATAGCTCGATTTCGGTGGGCTCTTTAGAATTACCCGTATACGTGTAGCGGGTTGCCCCAATTAGCGAACCTGAGGCATCGAAGGTTTTCCAATCAATTCTGCGATTCTGAAAGTCGTACGAATAGACAGAACGGGTTTGAAGTACGTTATCCGGATTGAACTGAGATTCTTCGATCAAAAGGTTATTACTGTAGGTATAAGTTCTGCGGAATTTAAGCTTTTTGTTTCCATCAAAAGTTCGCTTTTCGACCAACTGCTCTTGTTGGTATTGGTACTCCGAATATTCGAGTAAATCTTTGGATGCAGCGTCAAAGAGTTCCTCTTTTAATAGAAGCTTGCCATCTGTGGTATAGCTGTAAATGGTGTATTCATCTACTGTTCCGTCGGGGAATAAGATCGATTCCTTTATTACCCTTGGAATCCGTTCCACAATGGTTTTTGCTTTTTTTTCAGGTGTAGGGGATGTAGCAGGGGTAGTCGAACGTGCGATTTTTTCTTCAGGTTGAGAAGGAGCAGGTGTAGTGGCACATCCCCCCAAAAGTAGATAACTAATAAAAAGGCTTGCCATTAGATAAAAAACGTTTTTTTTGACTCTCATACCTTTGTTCCTTTAGAATTTTTATTATTGTACAAGATTGGTTTAAATTGAATCAAGAAGCCTTTTCTTGTTGTTAATAGAAATGTATGAGGTTTCCCTCTTTGTTGGCTCTTTCCTTTATTTGTACCTACACTGTTGGGGTATTAGCACCCTCCTATGCATACCTTGCTCTTGGGGTGCTAGTAATAGGATTTATTGTCTTTGCTGTTATGTATTTGTTCCTAAAAAGAAAAAATAAAAAAAAGTTATCCTCCCCTTATCTTCTGCTAGCCATGGGCATGGGAATAGGATGGGGTGCAGTCTTAGCTATTAAAAAAATATCTTTTGATTTAAAAAACCATTGGGGTATGGAACAGGACAACATTACACTTTTGGAAGGAACTATGCGCCAGGATGCGTTTCGGAGAGGAGGGGTTACCCTCTTGCCTTTCGAAGTTCAAGTAGTGCAAGACAGAAAAGGGAATCGTCATAGTGCGTATTTTCCCCTAATGATAGCTTCAAAAACCCCCATACGATTCCTAAAAGGCGATAAAGTTAGGATACAGGGGAGTTTTGATCCATCCTCGCCTTCTAACTATTTCAAAGAAAAGTCCCTAATTATCTTACATAGGCCGTATCAGAATCGAATACGACATTATTTCTTAAAAAAGGCAATGCCGGAGCAATCCGAAGGGCCGATAGCTCTCCGAGATGCCTTACTTTTTGGGAACAAGGACGGCCTTTCTTCTAACCTTGTCCTAGCTTTTCAAGGTTCTGGTACATCCCATATCTTGGCTTTATCTGGAATGCATGTGGGAATCTTGGTGCTGCTCTTCAATTGTTTACTAAAACCTCTCCTTGGGAAAAAGAAAAGGGGTCTACTTATCTTCTTCGCCTTAATATTTTATATTTTTATTGTTGGCCCAATGCCTTCCTTAGTTCGAGCGGTGATAATGTATGGGGTATATAGTGCTACGATACTTCTAGAAAGAAAAGTTAATCCCTTAGATATCTTTTCCTTAACCTTCCTGTGTGCATCTACTCTATTTCCATCTGCGATTTTTTCTTCTTCCAATATTTTGAGTTATACAGCTGTATGGGGAA
>JBDNDI010000071.1:0-9683 GCA_046719195.1 Spirochaetales bacterium
GAACCATTTTCTTTTCCAGGATCCGAACTACAAGATCCGGCAGCAGGAGGGTGCGGAGGTTCAGGATCTTCGAGCAAATCTATCTTACCTTTGGGTACCGGGAAATATGACGGAAACACTGCTTTTACGAGGCTCCCTATACTGGGCTGATAAAAACGTGCCAGGACCCCTAAACTCTCAAAATCCGGGGAATCAGCAGGATCTATTTGCCAATGCTTCGGTCCATTACCAGAGGAAAGAGATAGGGGCGCGAAAAGCTTCCCTGGATGGAATCGTAAACTATTTTTATGAGGGGATGGATTGGGAAGATGCATTGGGGAAAAGCACCCATAACCTCCACACCGTCCAGGCTATTCACCGCTGGGAAATTCCTGTATCCGAAAAAGTACTTCTCCGCCCATCTCTGGATGGTACCCTGGCGTATTTGGACTCGAGTGATTTAGGTATTAAATCTCGACAAGATGGGGGAATAGCCCTAGGACTGGAGTATTTTCCCATAGGGAAGGTGGGGATTCTTCCCTATCTAAAAGTAATTATTACCGATACCACAGTGTTCCCAATACCGAAATTAGGTATTCTCTGGTATGTATCAGAAGAAGTGACTGTAAAAAATAACTGGTTCCGTACCTTCCGTCTTCCTACTTTGAATGATTTATACTGGCCCGAAGATTCCTTTGCTAAAGGAAATCAAGACCTAAAGCCGGAGGATGGAGTAGGAGCTGATTTTATAGTGGAATGGAAAAAACCCGAAGCCTTTCGGTTAGATACATCTTTCTACATCACTTACCAGAAGGATGCAATTACTTGGCAACCTGCATCGGGGGGCAAATGGATGCCCGTGAATCTTGCTAAAGCCCTGTATTTTGGCTCAGACACAAGAATCGTAACGGATTTTCATCCAAGCCTGAAACTTACCGCAAGTTATGGCTGGCTTCTTACCTATGTATTAACGGGCGACTTATCTATTAAAGATGATAAACGAATGCCGTATCAACCGATGCATCGGTTAGGATTGGGGGTCGAAGTTTTATGGAACACCGGCTCCCTGGTCTTTTCTGCAAAGTACGAAAGTGAACGGTATGCTACCATTGTAAATGCTGCTCCCCTAGCACCTTACTTTACCCTGAATGTATCCTTAATCCAGAAACTAGGAAAACCCTGGACGCTTCTCCTTTCTGGTACAAACCTCCTGGGTGCAAACTTTCAGTTGATTGAAACCTATCCCCTCCCCAGAACCCTTTTTTCAGTAGGGCTGAAGTATACGCATGAAGTAGGGCAATAAAGGAGGAGTATGAAAAATATCGAAAGGTTACTGCAGACAGAGGGGGATAAAACGAAGGAGAGGCTTGCAGGAGAAGACTGCGCGCAGGCTTTTCAGTCTTGCAGATTACCCCCCCTTCTACCCCAAATACTGAGGCCAGAGGTCAGAAAAATTCTTTTTTCTCTCCTGTTGCTGGTAGGGTTTCTGGCAGGGATATGCCCGTTAGAGGCCAGGGGAAGGAGGGAGGTAGGGCCTGTACACCCAACCTATGTTGTGTACGATTCCTACCAGAGGCCGGTACAGCTTAGCCGAGTACCGGAGCGAATTGTCTCCTGCGCGCCCAACCTGACAGAGATTTTATTTTTTATAGGAGAGGGAAAGAGGCTGGTTGGGCGGACAGATTGGTGTAACTGGCCCGAAGAGGTTACCCAGTTGCCCTCTGTGGGGGGACTCCAGGATCCCAGTATAGAAAAAATATTGAGTTTACAGCCTGATCTTGTAGTGGCCTCTACTCATTTTCAAAAAGAAACGTTACAGATGCTGGAAACTTTACGTATCCCCGTATTTGTGGGTGTGGTGCATCGGGAGTATGCAGAGGTATACGAATTAATCATCAAAGTGGGAACCCTGGTACAACAAGAAGAAAAGGCCCGAAGAAAGGCCAGGGAGTTGGCGGAACAGGTAGAAGCCCTTAGAACCCTTACCGAGCCCCTATCCCCCAAACCTACGGTATATTATATGATCTCTTTTGGCGACGAAGGAGACTACACCGCTGGAAAAGATACCCACATTAGCCAGCTTATCCGCTGGGCCGGAGGAATAAATATTGCTGATGATATAGTAGGTTGGCAGTACAGCCGGGAAGCTTTACTACTAAAAAATCCGAATATAATTCTTGTGGGGAAGGGACGGAGGGCAGTGGAACAGCTTAAGGCCCTATCCCCATATCGAAACCTAAAGGCAGTGAAAGAAGGCCGGGTATACGAGATAAACAACGATCTACTCGATCGAATGGGACCCAGGAATCTCGAAGGGCTTCGGGAGCTAGTTCGGTTATTCCATCCTGAACTAAAACTTGATCAGGCAGAAAGAGGGAAACCTTGATTCAGGAATATTTTCGCCTTGAAGCGAGAAAACGATGGGGGGCTGTACTGTTATTAACCGCTGTGGTAGCGGTGTCTCTATTCTACCTTTCCGTAGGAGTAATTTCTATATCCTTCGGCGAAATCCTATCCCTATTGTTCGGACAAACTAGGGTAGAGAACCCGGTTCATCGAGTTACCCTTTTTTCTATTCGGCTGCCCCGACTAATAGCTGCGCTTATGGTAGGTAGCGGACTAGCTTTAAGTGGGGCTACCTATCAGAGTCTGTTTCAAAACAGACTGGCTGACCCTTTTACTACCGGGGTTTCCGCAGGAGCCGTGTTAGGATGCACGGTGGCATTGATTCTTGGGTTTAACCAGGGGGTCTTGGGTTTAGGTGGTCTGACCTTTTTTGCCTTCTTAGGGGCATTGGGAACTTCGGTTATGGTATTTTTAGTGCTGGGAGTGCTAAAGCGGGCCTCTTCGGTCACCATCCTTCTAATTGGAATATCTTTGAACTTTTTCCTCTCCGCTGTAGTTTCCCTACTTTTGTTTCTGCATCGGAATCGGATTGAATCGATTGTTCTCTGGACCATGGGGTCTATAGCAACGGCTACTTCTGAAAAGGTACTCTTCAGCCTGCCTATCCTGGGCCTTGGAGGAGGTGCTCTTTTCCTCTACGCTCGAACCCTGGATTATCTTTTTCTAGGAGAAGAGTTTGCTCGCCTGCACGGAATTGCTGTGGAAAGAACGCGGTTTTTCCTTATTCTGTTTGCTTCCCTGGTGGCTTCAGTATGTGTGGCTCTAAGTGGCATCGTGGGCTTTGTGGGTTTGGTTACCCCCAACATGGCCCGGTTGCTAGTGGGCTCTAAGCATCGCATGGTACTAGGGTATTCAGCCCTACTCGGTGCTCTATTTTTCTTAGGATCGGATCTACTAGCACGAACCCTCCTCTCGCCTGCAGAAATCCCCATTGGAATACTTACCAGTCTAATCGGGGTACCCGTATTTGCCGCTCTAATCTGGAAGTACTCCCGGAGGATCTACTAATGCCCTTTCTAGAATTGGAGAAGGTAAGTTTCCGCTATCCTAAAGGAAAGGAGGTCTTGCAGGAACTTACCCTGCTTCTTAAAGAGGGGGCTTTTGTGGCTCTTTTGGGTCCCAATGGAGCCGGTAAGACTACTTTGCTGAAACTATTGGCGGGTATCTATACCCCTACCCAGGGAAATATTTGCCTCTTAAATACGAGGGTGAAGCTTCAGGAAGGTGGGGAAAGGCTTGTGGCTTATGTTCCCCAATTTCTCTATGTGCCTATCGAACTGCGAGTGATTGATTTTGTGCTGCTGGGGCGCACAGGGGGAAAAAGCTTAAGGGGTAGGATACGTGCTTTAGATGCTTCCAGAGCCTTTGAAGCCTTGGAAAAGGTGGGAATCCCCACCCTATGGAAAAAGGACCTAGGCCAGCTCAGTGGGGGGGAGAGACAGAAAGTGCTGCTAGCCAAAGCTCTTGCTCAGGATACTCCCCTGCTTTTATTGGATGAGCCTGTGACCCATCTGGATCTGCGGAACCAGGTAGAGATACTGCACCTATTACAAACTCTGGTGCAGAAAGAAGGAAAAAAAATCCTCGCGGTAATGCACGAAGTAAACTATGCTCTCTGGTTTGCGGATACCACTATCCTGTTAAAAGAAGGACGGATATACCGAGCAGGAAACAGTAAAGAAATTCTCACCCCTCCTACGGTGCAGGAAGTATTCGGGCAATTGGTTGAAGATCGGGGGGGGTGGCTGGTGCCAATTATTGGTGGCGGTTCGCCATCGGTATAATTTTGTACATATCTAGCGGGAGCAAGCCGGAGGACTAAAAAGAAGTTGCGCTGGTGCTAATCTTGTTATTTGTAAGGAAACTCTACTAGAATCCGGGTGCCTTTTCGCTCCTGCTCCGGAACTACGGGGCAGATGTTTAGAGTACCCTGCAGGTTTTCGGCTAGGCTTTCCATAATGGTAAACCCCAGGGATTCGGTAGGGAGGGTACGGTCGCCTCGGATTCCTTTCCCGTTATCTTCAATGATTAATACCCACACAGACTTCTCCCCTTCCTGGTGCCTTGCAGATAGGCGTATCCGGACTTCACCCCCGCTTCCGTTAAAAGCGTGCTTTAAGGCATTGGTTATAGCCTCATTAACTATGAGCCCGATATTTCGGGCAATATCCGCTTCGAGATTTTCCTCCGGAGTATCTAAAAAAATCTGCACACCCCTTCGCTCTACCTGCAGGCTATCTTTTATTCCTCCAATTAGTTCCTCTAAATAGGTTCGAATACTAATAGTTTTGCTGTCCAAGGAACCATACAGGAGTCGGTGGGTTAGGGAGATGGACTGGATCCGGTTCTCTGCTTCCTGTAAAGCTTCGTGCACTGCAGGATTAGAAGTATTAGACCGTTGAATACTGAGAAGGCTTTTTACGGTTGAAAGGTTATTTTTTACCCTATGGTTTACCTCTCGCATTAAAAGTTCTTTTTCCTTTAGCAATTTGCGTAACATTTCTTGAAAAGCCTTGTTTCTTCGAAGAGCATCAAATAGTAGTAATATGGTTACAGATTGAAAAACTAAAATGATAAGAATATAGGGAATAATTTCTGCATGCTGTTCCCAGATCAAAGGAGGCTGGTTTAGGATTTCCGCCTCTCTGGGGAGAGAACTCTTAGGGATTTGAAACTTTTGTAAGTAGTGGAAATCAAACACATAGCGGCTAGGTAAATCTGTTTGCACTGGGATTGAAGCAGGCTTTTCTCCTTTCAGGATCCGGGCCGCAATGTTGCCTGCAGCATAGCCTAAATCGTAGGGAGGTATGATTTTGCCGCCAATAGCTCCATATTGGTAAAGCGGGGGTACACTTGTAAAAAGGGGGGATGAAGTTGCTCCCCGAACCCTTCGCATGGCTTCTTCTACCGAAAAAGCAGTGCCATCCCTATCTATATTCATTTGGAGGGGAAATACAATACTCCTCTCTTCATATTGATAGAGCAATTCTAATATCTCTGTAAAGTACAACCGGCCCAGCCAAAGGTAAAGGAAAGTTACGGTAGAAGGGTATGTTTTTTGGAGGGTGGCGAGTTCTCTAGCTAAAGCTATTCCAGTAGCTGTACTGTCAATGATAAAAACAAGATAATCCCGTTGAGGAAAAAGCGATCGAGCTAAATCAATGGTGCCTTTCAAATCTATATTTTCCGCAACGCCTGTAATGTCCGGTTCATTTTTAAGAATCTCCGGAGAAAAATTGTTAATACCGGTAAAGACAAGGGGTGTACGGGAGAATAGGCGGGAGCGGTACTGAATTGCAAAGTTTAGCGCATCGTTATCGGTTACAATCACTAAGTCGAAGGGAAAATTATCATAGAGTAGCTCAAAATGGCGGGCTACTTCTCTATGCCGTTTCTCGTATCCAAAACGCTTAGCATCTAAAAAGTACATATAGGCTTCAAAACTAATTCCTTGCTCCGTAAGGGCGTTGAGTATTCCTCTTTCTTCCTCTTCAGTATAAGAGTAACCTTTATGGTAGGAATGAATTAGAAGAAGGTGTTTTAATGACCCCGGACTCTCTGCGAAAGCTGTTAAGAAAGTAAACACATATATCGCTAAAATGGAAATAATTACCCTTGCCATATATACCCTACTACTTTATTAAATATCGACCAAATCTGTATACAATATAGCACCATATATTAAATTTATCAATAATATCTTATTTTCTCGGATTGATTTTTCTTTTTCCCTTTTCTATCCTACTATTTCAATGGCCAAGCATGATAGCCGGCGGGGAGATCCTTTAGGTGATTCTCTCTTTTCGCAATCGCAGGACCTTTCCCAGGAGCCCTTAGCTTCCCGAATGCGGCCCCGCACCCTAGAAGAGTTCGTGGGGCAAGACCATATTTTAGGTCCGGGCAGGCTTCTGCGTCGGGCTATTCAAGCTGATCGACTCACCTCGATCATTCTCTACGGCCCGCCAGGCACAGGAAAAACAACCCTAGCCCGGGTTATTGCAAACACTACCCAGAGCGACTTTCTTTCCCTAAATGCGGTGCTTTCCGGAGTAAAAGAGGTTCGAGAAGCTATTGAGAAGGCCAGAAGAACTCAGGAGTTGTACGGTCGTCGAACCATTTTATTTGTAGACGAGGTGCATAGGTGGAATAAGGCGCAGCAGGATGCCCTTTTGCCCTGGTTAGAAAATGGGACCATTATTTTTATTGGAGCCACAACGGAAAATCCCTTTTTTGAGGTTATCTCTGCCCTAGTTTCCCGTAGCCGGGTGTTCCAGCTAAAACCCCTAACCGCAGAGAATCTGCGTACTCTAGCCCATCGAGCTTTGAAAGATCCGGTCCGAGGTTACGGGAAATACCAGGTAGAGATAACCGAAGAAGCTTTGGAGCATTTAATAAACGTGGCAGATGGAGATGCCCGTAACCTGTTAAATGCACTAGAGCTTGCCATAGAAACTACCTCCACTTCTTTTCCTCCAGCGGAAGGGGAAACCATACAAATCGACCGGGCAATAGCCGAAGAATCGATTCAAAAGCGGGCTGTGTTGTATGATAAAGAAGGAGATTATCACTACGACACTATCTCCGCTTTTATAAAATCGCTCCGGGGTTCAGATCCGGATGCCGCCCTATACTGGATGGCCCGGATGATCCGTTCCGGTGAAGATCCGCACTTTATCTTTCGGCGAATGTTAATTCTAGCCTCAGAAGATGTAGGCCTGGCCGATCCTCAGGCCTTGGTTGTGGTAGAAGCGGCAGCTCGGGCGTTTGACCGGGTGGGAATGCCGGAAGGCCAGTTTCACTTAACCCAGGCAGCTTTATACTTGGCTACCTGTCCCAAATCAAACTCTAGCTTAGGGTATTTTGATGCACTTAAGGCTGTGGAGGAAGAGGGAATACGGGATGTTCCTAGTCACTTGAAAGATGCTTCGCGGGATGCTGAGGGGTTTGGGCATGGACAAGGGTACAAGTATCCCCATGCCTTCCGAGATCATTGGGTGGCTCAGAATTACCTGCCCCAGGAACTTCGAGGCCGGATTTTTTATCATCCTGCAGGCCAGGGATACGAGGGGAAAATACAGGCGCAAGTGCTAGCTAGACGGGAAGTTTTATTACATGGGTTAGTGGAGGAACCGGACGAAGCCTTTACTTTTACTCCGAAAGACCGAAGTAAAGAAGAGTGGCTTTCCCGATTTACCGGCGGGGGAGGGAAAATATTAGAAAGTGTCCGCACAAAGGTTTTCTCCTTTGCTTCCTTAAAGAGACATGAAAGGGTTCTCCTTGTGGGTAGGGGAATGGTAAGCCTTGTCGGGGAAGCGGTTCGGCAAACCCCCGAAGGATGGGTAGTAGGAGTGGCCCGAAGCAGGAAGGAACAGGAATTAGCCTCCAGAGCTTTTGAAGTTTTACCCGAAGTGGAACGCCCCCGGATCCTTTTAGAGCAGGAAATGGAACAGGAAATGGAAGCCCTCGGGCTTAGGGAAAATGCTAAAGAAATACCACAATCGATTTTCGGCCTTGAGAAGAAAGGGGCAGGGAATAAAGATAGCACAGAAAAGCCAGAGGAGGTTCAACCTACTCTCCCTGTTTTTGATGTCCTGATATGCCAGGGGTTCTGGGGGCTACATGTAAAAGATAAGGGAAGAGAAGGACTGGTAGAAAAAGGGCAACAAACCCAAGCTTCGACCGGGAAAGCAAGTAAGGAACAGGGAGTATATTTCGTGCCTGCGAGGGAAATGCCGAAAGCCTACCTTTCTCTCCTTGCTCCGGAGGGTAGGGTTGTATGGGCGGAACCTCTGCTTACCGGTAGTAGTCGTTTGTTCGCTGCTTATTTCGAAACCTATGGGTTGGAAGATCTGCCGAAAACCCTACAGGAACGACTATTGCAAATAGAGGAAGAGTACTATTGTAGCTTGCCTCTCTACCTACAAAAGGTAGAAGAGTTCGTGTCTTATATTGGAAGTGTGGGGCTTAAGGTGCTTCAGGTAGAAGAGGCTTCTTTTGAAGAGAAACGGGAAATTCTAAAACGTAACCTGGAGGATTGGTTTGGATTATCAAATTTTCTAAGCCCGGATTCTCAAGACAGCACCGAAGCAGGGAAAAGGTTTAGTGATGGGGAAACAAGGATAAAAGTAACCCAAGAGCTCCCTCAACATCCCTTTGCTCAAACCCTAAGGAACCAATTTGGTGAAGAAGAAAGAGAAATTTTATATAGATGGATAGGGAGTAAGCTTCCGGCTCGATCCCTTACCTGGAAGCAAAACTATGTTTTTTGTGTGGCGAAAAAACGATCTCCTTAAAATACCTCTTCCAGTATATAAAAAAGGCTTTTATCGGTACCAAACATGAGCCATTTTCCTGCCACTACGGGTGCGCTCAGTAGGGCCCCCTCTACTTCCATTCGCCACAACAGCCGTCCATCCCGGGCAGACAGGCAGACCAGGGAAGGGTTTCGCTCTTTTGGATCCGGGTTATGAGGATCGCCGATCAGACCGAAGTAGAGTCTGTCGCCGGCCACCAAAGGAGCTGAACTAATCGGACTTTTAAACTCTTTTTCCCAAACCAGGGTTCCCCGCTGAGCATGGAAAGCCCGAACCACGGCATCCCCCCCGGTATAAATTGCTAGATTTTTCCACAAAGAAGGCGCCATAAAGTCGAGCAAGGTAAGGTTCCGAAGAAAAAGTCCTTCCAAATCCGGTTTATAGGTGGGGCCCCACCGGGACATATCCTCGTATCCCCACACCCGTTTACCGGTTTTTCTATCGTAGGCATAATACCCTAAAATCCAGCCAAATCCCGTGTATCCGCAGGTAGAAAAGTGTACCAGGTTGTCCTTCACAGCGGGGAAAGAATACCAGGTAGCTTGAAACTCATAGGTGTCTAATAGCCAGAGGTACTTTTTGGTACGAGTATCGTAAGGTCCAAAACTATGGGGTTGATGGAGGGGGCCGGGAGCTAAATAGATAATATCGTCCACCACATGGTAAGAATAGTAGTACCAGACCGGATTGGGGATCTTGTCTACTAGTTTACCTTGCAGATCTACAAAAAAGCTAGCTCCCCCATCGCTTGTGAACAGCACCAAATCCTTGTACCGTTGAAACGTGGAGTTTACTGGTCTACCTGTGTCGAAACTCCAAGCTTCTATTCCCTCTTTTCGGTCTACGGCGTAAGCTTTTCCATCCTGCGAGCCAAAGTACACCCGCTCTTCATCTGCACAGGGAACCGAATTGATCGATGCTCCCGATTTAAATACCCAGTGCATATATCCGCTTTCGATATCTAGGGCATAGAAGTTTCCATCT